>JBQCEA010000630.1:0-14154 GCA_051960695.1 Mucilaginibacter sp.
TGCTGAAGCGGTTGTTAAGGCAACTGAGAATGGCGCATTTTCGCTGATCGGCGGCGGCGACTCAGCTGCTGCTGTAGCTAAATTTAACCTGACTAACGATGTAAGCTATGTATCAACCGGCGGCGGCGCTTTGCTGGAATATATGGAAGGCAAAGAATTGCCCGGCGTAAAAGCGATAAACGAATAAGACGTTTTATAATAATTTGTAGAAGCCCCAATTTATTGGGGCTTTTTTTATTTTATTCCTATTTTTAATCCCTTAACTCTCTCAATAAATTAATGAAAAAACTAACCCTGCTACTGGCTTTCGGCTTTTTGCTTTCAGCTTTCAGCTCCCTGGCACAGCCTAATGGTGCTGATGCTGACTACGTAAAAGCCAACTACACCAAATACGAATATCAGATACCGATGCGTGATGGCAAAAAACTGTTCACCTCGGTTTATGTACCTAAAGATCAATCTAAGAAATATCCTATCATGATGGACCGCACGCCTTACAGCGTTGCGCCCTATGGTACTGATAAGTACAAACCTTCATTGGGCCCTTCACCGCTTTTTTTGCACGATGGCTATATCTTTGTCTACCAGGATGTTCGCGGTCGATGGATGAGCGAGGGCATATTTCAGGAAATGACGCCTGAAAAGGAAGTACATAAAACTAAAAACGATGTGGACGAAGGCACGGATACTTATGATACTATCGATTGGCTGATCAAGCATATTCAAAATAACAATGGCAAAGTAGGAGTGTGGGGAATATCTTATCCCGGCTTTTTTACCACAACTTCGTTATTGAGCCGTCACCCGGCATTAGCAGCCGCCTCGCCGCAAGCGCCAATGTCAGACCTGTATCGCGACGATGCTTTCCACAACGGTGCATTTATGCTGGTAGCTAACTTTGGCTTTTATCCGGGGTTTACCAATCGCCAGGATGACAAACCAACGCAGCGCCGGGGTAGTCGTTTGGACTATGGTACTGCCGACGGTTATGAGTTTTACATGAACATGGGTTCGGTTAAGAATACAAATGACAAGTATTATAAGGATAGCATCCGCTTATGGAATGAGATGCTGGATCATCCGAATTACGACCAACATTGGAAAGACCGCAACGTGTTGCCTCACTTACATGATATTAAAACACCGACATTGGTTACCGGTGGTTGGTATGATGCGGAAGACCTGTATGGTGCTATCAATACTTACAAAACGCTGGTTAAGGACAATCCTAATACACCGATCTATTTTACCATGGGTCCATGGGTACATGGCGGCTGGTCGCGCGGGTTGGGTGATCATTTAGGTGATGTGGATTTTGGCGGACCGACCGGGCCTTACTATCGCGAGAAGATTGAATTTGCCTTTTTTAGTCATTACCTGAAAGGCACGCCGATGGATCTGCAGCCGATCAACGCTTTTGAGACCGGGATTAATGAATGGAAGACCTACAAAACCTGGCCGCCGAAAGAAGCTGAAGATAAAAACCTGTACTTGTTACCGGGCGGCAAACTTTCGTTCGAAGCGCCAAAAGAAGAGAAGGATACCTATGATGAATTTGTATCCGATCCGAACAAACCAGTTCCGTTTTACGACGGCATAACGATGGACATGCAGCGGGAATATATGACCGGCGATCAGCGTTTTGCCGAAAGAAGGCCAGATGTGCTTACTTATCAAACCAATGTGCTCGATCATGACGTAACGCTTGCGGGTAACATTTGGGCTGATCTTAAAGTAGCTATTACCGGCACCGATGCAGACTGGGTAGTGAAGGTGATAGACGTTTATCCTGATTCAACGCGTAATAACCAGTTTACAGCAAAAGGTACTTATATGTCGCACTATGAGCAAATGATACGCAGCGAGGCGATGCGCGGCAAATTCAGAAATGATTTCAGTAAGCCGGAGCCTTTTGTGCCGGGACAGGTATCACCTGTGAACTTTGAGCTGCAGGATCTGCTGCATACCTTCAAAAAAGGTCACCGCATAATGGTGCAGGTGCAGAGTACCTGGTTCCCGCTTATCGACCGTAACCCGCAGCAGTTCGAGGATATCATGAAAGCTAAAGACACTGACTTTAAACAGGAAACGCATAAGGTTTACACCTCAAAAGAGCATCCGAGCTATCTGAAGGTAAGGGTGATGCAGTAAGTATCAAAAACAATGATTGGCCTGTGCGATTCCTTCCCCAAGGAAGGAATCGTACAAGCCCGGCTTTTTTAAAATAGTAA
This sequence comes from Mucilaginibacter sp., assembly GCA_051960695.1. Lineage (GTDB taxonomy): Bacteria > Bacteroidota > Bacteroidia > Sphingobacteriales > Sphingobacteriaceae > Mucilaginibacter. Next base: position 2,232 of record JBQCEA010000630.1, read on the forward strand.
TAGTTTCCAACTCATCGCTATTTTTGTTTATAAACCAACATTATGAAAGTTTTACTGCTCACAGCTCTTTGCCTGTTTTCGATCTCAGCCTTTTCTCAATCCAAACAACCTTATATTCTCGAACACGAAAATGATATAGCCAAAAATGAGCCGGGCACACACAACGGTGGCGGCAGCACAATAGGGTATAGTTTCTTCTCCAAGGCGGATAATTTGAAGGTGACGTTCCGCAAGCGGGTGTTGCATCGTGGTTCTGCTATTGGTTATCATTTGCAAAAGGAAGACGAGATCTATTACATCATCAGCGGTAAGGGCGAAATGCAGATGAACGGCAAAACCTTTCCCGTAAAAGCCGGAGATGCCATATTGACCCGTCCGGGCAGCTCACATGGATTGAAGCAAACAGGCAAGGATGACCTGGTAATCATCATTACCTATTGAATTTTGAAGTCGCAATTTACGACCGCAAGTAAATTAGAAGATGGAGGTGCTGTCGATTACTCCAGCACCACGGTCTTATTCTTATAAACAAACACGCGGTCGTCAAATACCAACCGCAGGGCTCTGGCTAAAACGGCGGTTTCAATTTCTTTGCCTGCACGCATCATATCACCGGCGGTATGCGAATGGTCTACCGGTATGATCTGCTGGGCTATGATCGGCCCTTCGTCTAACTCGTCGGTCACAAAATGGGCCGTGGCACCTATCAGTTTTACGCCGCGTTCATAAGCCTGCCGGTATGGATTGGCCCCGACAAAAGCTGGTAAAAAGGAATGGTGGATGTTGATGATCTTACCCGAAAGATAGCTTACAAAGCCTGGCGAAAGTACCCGCATGAATTTCGCTAATACAACATAATCATACTGATATCGGTTGATGATCTCAAGCGCTTGCTTTTCGGCTGTGGTAGAGGCCTTTTCATAATCTACATGATAGAACGGTATATCAAAGCGCTGACATATGTCTTTCAGCTTATCATAGTTGCCTATGACACATTGCACCGATGCACCCAACGTTTTAAAATGGTTGCGGACAAGGATGTCGGCCAGGCAATGGTACTCTTTGGTTACCATCACGATCACTTTCTTTTCGGGGTTGGGATTTACATTTACTACGGCGCGCTGGGGCAAGATACCTAAGAGCTTATTCTCAAGTTGTTTGCTATCTGTGTCCTTGTCGATCTCCAATCGCATGAAGAACAAATTCGCGTCTTTGTCAACATGCTCCTGCATCGAAGTGATATTAAGATCCTCAGTGGCAAGCAGTCCTGATATTTTGGCAACCAGTCCAACCTGGTCAGTACATTGTATCACAATTATCATAACCTCAAATAAAGCAAAATAATTGCAATATCATTGTTTTACCCATGTAGCAGTGCTGGTAATGGTTGAGCTTAAAACATGTTCGGTGTAGGTGGTAATCAAAGTTGTTTTATTGTCCATGTAGCTAATAACACCAGTGAAATTTGGGTTATCTACGGCTGGACTAACCTGTGTAAAGTTTGTGGTACCGCCGCTTTGTATCCAGGTTATTTTTGCCTGCGGTTTTCCGGGCGAACCAACCGTTACTCCGATCTTATCTAAACCGCCGGATAATGCACAAGGAGCGCTCCCGGTATATTTTTGAGTTGCAGTGCCATTGGCGTTAATGGTGAGAATGTTATCCTCAAGGCAAGGAAAAGCGGTGTAAGTCGCCGTCACTATGCCAGCATAGCTTGTCATTTTCCAGGTGCCGATAAGATTGTTAGGAGCGGGTGAATTATCATGGTGGCAGCCGATACAAAGTATCAAAAAGAGATAAAATAAAGATCGTTTCATAGCCCACATCCCTCCTTGAATAAAGGTACAAATTAATTGAATGAATGTTCTTGAGATATGGCAGCTAAATGTTTGAAAGTGGGGAAGGAGTAAATTTTTTTGTTGTTGAAAACTTTTTGGTGGGAAAAAGTGTAAAAAAGTGGTAAAAGGTATTTACTTTTACTCTACAATAATGCCGTAGTGTAACTATGTCCCATTTTTTAGGTGAATTTGAATGTAAACTGGATGCCAAAAGCAGGATGATGATCCCGGCCGGCCTCAAAAAACAGCTCCCTGATGCTGAAAGAGAGGGTCTTGTGATCAATCGTGGCTTTGAGAAGCATTTGGTTATTTACACCCGCAAGGAATGGGATAAAATAGTTGATGAGCTTAGCAGGCTTAACCAATACGAGAAAAAAACACGCGAATTTATAAGATATTTTACTCGTGGTGCATCCGAGTTATCATTAGATGGATCGGGGCGTGTGCTTTTGCCAAAATCATTACTGGAATATGCGGGTATTGGAACCGATGTGGTACTGGCTTGTCAGTTCAATAAAATAGAAGTTTGGGCGCAATCTGCCTATGATTCCCAGCTGGATGATGAGCCGGAAAACTTTGCTAACCTGGCTGAGGAGGTAATGGGAAATACCGGAAGGAGGAGCGCCGATGAGTAACTACCATACCCCGGTGATGCTGAAGGAGTGTATAGACGGGCTGAATATCCGGCCGGATGGTATTTATGTCGACGTAACTTTTGGAGGAGGGGGCCACTCGCGCGAGATCATTAAGCATTTAGGGAAGAACGGCCGTCTGTTGGCATTTGACCAGGATGCCGATGCCCAGCAAAACATCATCGATGACGATCGTTTTGAATTTATAGACCAGAATTTCAGATACCTCAAGAATTTTTGCCGCTTACATAACGCAATCCCGGTGAATGGCATACTGGCCGATCTGGGTGTTTCGTCGTATCAATTCGATCAGGCCGAAAGAGGGTTCTCTATCCGCTTTGACGCTGAACTGGATATGCGCATGAACCAGGCTGATAAGCTGACCGCCAAAGAAGTTGTAAATAGCTATACCGAGGCCGAAATGCACCGCATTTTCGGTATTTATGGTGAGATACAAAATGCAAAGTCGCTGGCAAAAACGATTGTAACTGCCAGGCTGAATGCGCCGATCAATACCATTGCTGACCTAAAAAATGCTATATCGGACCTGATCCCACGCGGTAAAGAGAATAAATATCTGGCACAGGTTTTCCAGGCTTTGCGCATTGAGGTAAACCAGGAGCTGGAAGCATTGAAGGATTTTCTGGTACAATCTTCCGAAGTGCTGGTATCCGGTGGCAGGCTGGTAGTGATGTCCTATCATTCGCTGGAAGACCGGCTGGTGAAAAACTTCATCGCTAAAGGGAAATTCAGTGGCGAGGTAGTAAAGGATATTTATGGTAATGATCAAAAACCTTTTGATGCCGTGAGCCGAGGGGCTATCACAGCTTCTGAAGACGAGATAAAAAGCAATAACCGTGCGCGTAGCGCCAAACTAAGAATAGCTGTAAAGAAATGACCAATCGTTTACGTACAGAAATTCAGGAAGAAGAAGCTGAAAAAGAGCTGGTAGTTGAGGAAAAATCCCCGAAGGAAATTTCTGAGAACGCCCTTTGGCAGCTTTTTACAAAAAATGTCAATGCCGAGAAAGCAACCGGCGCATTGCCGTTTATTCTTTTCCTCGTTTTGCTGGGCATGATCTATATCGGCAATATGCATTTGGCCGAAAAGAACATACGCGATATTGATAAGATAGGCAAAGAGGTGAAAGAGTTAAGTTGGGATTATAAAACATCAAAAGCTGACCTGGCTTTTAAAAGTACTTTATCGGAGGTCGCCAAAAGAGTAGACACACTTGGAATAAAGGAATCGGTTGAACCGCCGCAGAAGTTGAAGGGAGAGGATAAGGATGAGCATTAGGACGAACATATTGATCAGGGTTTACCTGGCGTTCGGACTGATCCTGCTTTTTGCCGGGGCGGTTGTGGTGCAGCTATGCCGCGTTCAGTTTGTGCAGGGGAAAAAATGGAGAACAATGGCGAGCAGCCTTTCAACCCAATACCAGAATGTTGAGGCTGCCCGTGGTAATATTTTCGCGGTTGATGGTAGTATGCTGGCTACTTCGGTACCTGAATATGAGCTGCACATGGATATGCTGGCAGGTGGTATAGCTGATGAAAGGGTATTTGATGATAAGGTGGATTCGCTGGCATCAAGCCTTTCTCATTTTTTCGGCGATAAGTCGCCCCGCGAATATGTAAGAATGCTTCGTGATGCCCGTCGTGACAGTGACCGTTATCAATTGATCCATCGTAAGGTAAGCTACCAGGAACTGAAGGAGATACGCAAGTTTCCCATTTTCAATATGGGCAAATACAAGGGTGGTCTGATCATCGTTCAGCAAAATAAACGCATTCTGCCCTATCATGACCTTGCCGCACGTACCATAGGCTACCGCAATGAAAATGCTACCAATGCCGCCGGTAAGCCGGTAACGGTGGGCTTGGAAGGTGCTTATGCCGACTATATCAATGGTGAGAATGGTAAAAGGCTTATGCAGCGTATTGCCGGCGGTGTTTGGATGCCGGTTAATAATGGCGAAGAAGAAATTGCCCCGAAAGAAGGCGCTGATATTATATCAACCATCGATGTAAACTTGCAGGATGTGGCCCAGGCTGCACTGAAAAAGGAAATGATAACCAGCCAGGCGGACCATGGCTGCGTGGTGCTGATGGAGGTTGCAACAGGCGAAATAAGGGCCATCGCCAACTTTACGCGTACGAAGGACGGGGATTATGTGGAGAAGCTGAACTATGCCATCAGTGATGCCGCTGAACCGGGTTCTACCTTCAAGCTGGCAACTTACATGACCCTGATAGAGCAGCATAAAATAGACACCAACACCATTATAAGTGTGGATGGTGGTAAAATGCATGTGATTCCCGGTAATGAAAAATATACCGTTACCGATGCCGAGCTGGATAAGTTTTACCAGATATCGGCTAAAAGGGCATTTGAGGAATCGTCAAATGTGGCTGCTGCGAAGTTTGTATATGATCATTACAAAGATGATCCGAGCCAGTTTACAGATGCGCTCTACGGTTACCATTTGAATGAGAAACTCGACCTGCAAATACCAGGCGAAGGTACTCCGCTCATCAAAACACCAAAATCTAAAAGCTGGAGTAAGCTGACATTGCCGCAAATGGCTTATGGCTATGAAGAGAAGTTGACGCCATTACAAATGCTCACTTTTTATAACGCGGTAGCCAATGATGGCAAGATGATTGCACCAATTTTTGTTAAGGAGATCAGGCGGTTAAATAATACAGTGGAACAGTTCCAGGCGAGGGTGATCAATGATAAGATATGCTCGGACAGGACATTAAGCAAAGTGAGAGGAATGCTGGAAGGTGTAGTACAGGAAGGAACAGGTAAAACATATATCCGTAACCCGTTATATACCGTTGCGGGTAAAACAGGAACAGCCCAGATAGCTAACGGCAAACATGGTTATGGTGAAGAGAAAAAGCACCAGGCTTCATTTTGTGGCTATTTCCCGGCTGACCATCCTAAATATTCCATGATCGTTGTGGTAAATGACCCCAAAGGTGAATACCTGGCGGCAAAAATAGCTGGTCCGGTTTTTAGGGCGATCGCTGACAGGGTTTATGCCAGTGACCTGGAAATGAACCAAAGCACCCCGATGCACTACGTTGGCAACACACAGATGCCTAAAACTAAAACCGGAAACCGGAAAGCGGTGAAAGAAGTTTACAGCAAACTCAATCTGAAGCCATTATATGCATCAAATAATGCAGGTATAGATACCAGCGGGGGTGTGGCATTTGAAGATACCGGGTACAGGCAAGGTACTGTGCCTGATGTAATGGGGATGGGTTTGAGCGATGCACTTTACGCATTGGGCAACGCCGGCTATAAAGTAACTGCGACCGGGAGCGGCGCGGTAATAAAACAATCGGTCACTGGTGGTAGCACCATACCAAAAGGAGCAAAAATAACAATAGAGCTGCAATGAAGTATTTGAGCGATATATTGAACGGACTGGCATTTACGGAGTTACAGGGAAGTGCCGACATGGAGATCAGCGCTATTGTGTTTGATTCGCGCAAGGTAGTTCCCGGCTGCCTGTTTGTTGCGGTCAGGGGTACTATTTCGGACGGACATGATTATATGGAACAGGCCGTGAGCAAAGGCGCTGTTGCGGTGATATGCGAAGAATTGCCTGCACATGTTACCGGCGAGGTTGACTTTTTCATGGTGGCTAACTCGGCCGTTGCGCTGGGTATTGTAGCTGCAAATTTTTACGATAATCCTTCATCAAAATTAAGGCTGGTTGGTGTAACAGGCACGAACGGTAAAACTACCATAGCTACACTGCTTTATAAACTGTTCCGTGACCTGGGTTATAAATGTGGTTTGTTATCGACTGTAGAGAACCAGATAGACGGGCAGGTAGTTTCTGCTACTCATACCACTCCTGATCCGGTTGCATTGAATGAATTGTTAAGCGAAATGGTGGATAAAGGCTGCGACTACTGCTTTATGGAAGTAAGTTCACATGCTGTAGTGCAGCATCGTATCGAGGGCTTAAAGTTTACCGGAGCTATATTCTCTAATCTGACGCACGATCACCTCGATTATCATAAAACATTTGCCAATTACCGTGATGCTAAAAAAGCATTCTTTGATGGGTTGCCTAAAAATGCGTTTGCACTTACCAATGCCGATGACAAAAATGGCCCGGTAATGCTGCAAAACACCGCAGCTCATAAAAAGACCTACAGCCTGAAAAACATGGCTGACTATCGCGCAAAGATCGTTGAGAATCAGTTTAGCGGTTTGCAATTGAATATTGACGGCGAAGAAGTATGGTTTAAGCTGGTAGGCGAGTTTAACGCCTATAATTTATTAGCTGTGTATGCGGCCGCTATGTTGCTTGAGCAGGATAAGGCTAAAGTTTTAACCAGCCTGAGCCGTTTGTCGGGTGCCGAAGGACGGTTCGATTATGTGGTGTCGCCAAATAAGATCATTGGCATTGTTGACTACGCCCATACACCGGACGCAGTGAAGAATGTGTTGACCACCATCCACGATGTACGAAAGGGTAAGGAAAAAGTGATCACCGTAATTGGTTGTGGCGGTGACAGGGATAAAACCAAAAGGCCGATAATGGCCAAAACAGCCTGCGAGTGGAGCGATAAAGTGATCCTGACCTCAGATAATCCGCGTTCAGAAGATCCGGCACAGATCATCAAAGAAATGGAAGCTGGCGTGCCTGCCGAGTACAGAAAAAATACAATGAGTATTGTGGACAGGCGCGAGGCGATAAAGATCGCTTGTAACCTGGCTGGTCCCGGTGATATTATCCTGGTTGCAGGTAAGGGGCATGAAAAGTACCAGGAGATAAAAGGTGTAAGAAATCATTTTGACGATAAAGAGGAGTTGCTTGGAATATTTAATGGGTGAAAATTGACTGAATCAATAAAGCAATAAGGAAGATAATAGCATCAACAAGATAAAAAACGCGGCAAAAATACGCACATCTGCACGTCAGCATATCTGTATATAAAAAGCCATAGATAAAAGGAAAACATGTTATACTACTTGTTTAATTTCTTAGAGAAAAACTACAGTATTCCCGGGGCAGGGGTGTTTCAATACATCACTTTCCGCATGGCGATGGCTGTAATTACTTCTCTTATCGTTACAACGGTATATGGCCGCAGGCTGATCGATTACCTGCGCTTTAAACAGGTAGGTGAAACTGTGCGCAACCTGGGCTTGGAAGGCCAGATGCAGAAAGCTGGTACCCCTACTATGGGTGGCGTTATTATCATATTGGGCATTGTTATACCTACGCTGCTTTTTGCCAAACTGGGCAATGTGTATGTGGTACTGATGCTGATCACAACGGTTTGGTTAGGTGCAATAGGTTTTCTGGACGATTATATCAAGGTATTTAAGAAGAATAAAGAGGGATTAGCGGGTAAATTCAAGATCATCGGTCAGGTAGGCCTTGCATTGATCATAGGGCTTACCATGTATAATAATTCGAGCATCATGATCAGCCAGGAGGTAAAGCCGCCAATAAAGATCGATGCCCCGGTTGAGTTTCACATGAAAGGTAATAAACCGGTTTATACGCAGAATGTGCGGTCGACCAAAACTACCATGCCTTTTTACAAGAACAACGAGTTCGACTATTCTAAAGTACTTACCGTTTTTGGTAGAGGGTTCGAAAAATATGGGTTGCTGGTATTTATGTTGTCCGTGATCATCATTATTACATTCATATCCAACGGTGCGAACATAACAGATGGTATAGACGGCCTGGCGACGGGTACATCGGCTATAATTGGGGTCACATTAGCAGTGCTGGCTTATGTATCCGGTAACACGGTGATAGCCGATTACCTGAACATTATGTACATACCCGATTCGGGCGAGATGGTGGTATTTATGGGAGCGTTTGTGGGTGCTTGTGTAGGCTTTTTGTGGTACAATTCGTATCCGGCGCAGGTTTTTATGGGCGATACCGGGAGCCTCACCATTGGTGGTATCATCGCGGTATTTGCCATCATGATCCGTAAGGAATTACTGCTGCCTTTACTGTGCGGCATCTTCGTGATCGAGAATTTATCAGTTATCATGCAGGTATCATGGTTTAAGTTCACGAAGAAGAAATATGGCGAAGGCAGGAGGATATTCCTGATGGCACCTTTGCATCACCATTATCAGAAAAAGGGTTTCCATGAAGCGAAGATCGTAACGCGCTTTTGGATCGTAGGCATATTACTGGCAATAGTGACAATAATAACATTAAAGTTGAGATAAAAGGATGTGCAGATATGCAAATGTGCGGATGCAGAATTAAATGGCTTAATGACATAATGACCAAAAGAATCTAAAAATGAGATCAGTGGAATCAGAAAACAAAAAATTGGTTGTACTCGGTGCCGGCGAGAGCGGCGCAGGGGCAGCTTACCTGGCCCAAAAGGTTGGGTATGATGTTTTCGTGTCTGATTTTGGGGCTATCGCAGATAAGTACAAACAGCAACTTAGGGATTGGAACATCCGCTTTGAGGAAAATCAGCATACCGAAGAAGAAATACTGCAGGCAGTTGAGGTGATCAAAAGTCCGGGCATACCTGAGAAGGCCCCGATAATAAAGAAGCTGAGGGAAAAAGGCATCCCGGTTATATCTGAAATAGAATTTGCCGGCCGCTATACCGACGCAAATATTATAGGCATCACCGGATCGAATGGCAAGACAACTACAACGAGTTTAACCTACCACATCCTGAAGAATGCAGGATTGAATGTGGGCCTGGCCGGTAATATCGGCAATAGCTTCGCTTACCAGGTGGCAACAGAAAAGTTCGACCACTACGTGCTGGAGCTAAGCAGCTTTATGCTGGACGACATGTTCAAGTTCCGGGTGAACATTGCAGTATTGCTCAACATTACACCCGACCATTTGGATAGGTACGATTACAAACTGGAGAACTATGCGGCGTCGAAATTCCGCATAACACAAAATCAAACTGCGGCCGACTACTTCATCTATTGTGTGGACGACCCCGAAACGATGAAGATGATGGAGGGAAGGAAGATAGAAGCTCAGCAGTTGCCATTTACCATTAAAAAAAAACTTTCAACGGGAGCATATCTCGACCAGGACAACATAATTATAAACACACTAAAAGAACATTTTCAAATGTCGATCAATGATTTGGCCCTGCAGGGCAAGCACAACATCTACAATTCAATGGCTTCGGGGATCGTAACTAAAGTGCTCGAATTACGGAATGAATCTATACGGGAGAGTATGGGCAACTTCAAAAATATTGAGCACCGGTTGGAGTTCGTTGCCAAAATATCGGGCATAAACTTCATCAACGATTCCAAGGCTACCAATGTAAACTCAACCTGGTATGCATTGGAAAGCATGACCACGGATGTAGTGCTCATATTGGGCGGCGTTGACAAAGGCAATGATTACAATATGCTGAATGACCTGGTAAAGCAGAAGGTAAAAGCCATTGTGTGTTTAGGTAAGGATAACCGCCGCATTCACGACGCATTTGAAGATATGGTTGATATCATAGTAAATAGATTTTCTGCACAGTAATCCGTGCAGGTGGCCTATCACCTGGCTAAAAAAGGTGATACAGTGCTGTTATCTCCTGCCTGTGCCAGTTTCGACCTGTTTAAGAATTACGAAGACAGGGGAAGGCAGTTTAAGCAGGCGGTGAAAGAATTGTAGATGTGCGGATGTGCAAATATGTAGATGTGCAAATGAAGTAATGAAATTGGAAGATTATCAAATATCAGATCAACCAATGAACTAATGAGCAAGTGAACTGATGAACTAATGTGAGATGAACAGGATACTAAATAACACAAAAGGCGACCGTTGGATATGGCTCATAGTCATATTGCTTTCGGCTATTTCATTGCTGGCAGTGTATAGCTCAACAAGTACACTGGCGTACAAGCGTGGTGTGGGCGTTGAGTCGATCCTGATGAAACACTTAGCGATGGTGGTTGGCGGTATTGTGCTGATGTATATCTCGCACAAGCTGGATTACCGCTATTATGCCGGTATTTCGAAGTTGTTAATGATCATCACTATCCCGTTGCTGCTATATACGCTGGTTTTTGGTATGCACGTAAACAACGCCAGTCGCTGGATATCCATACCCGGAACAGGGTTAAGTTTCCAGACATCCGACTTAGCTAAGCTGGCATTGATCACTTACCTGGCGCGTACGCTATCGCGCAAGCAGGAAAATATTAAGGATGTAAAGGAATCATTTATTCCAATCATGGGTGCGGTTTGCATGGTGTTTATACTCATTGCCTTAGCCAACTTGTCGACCGCCTTAATGCTGTTTGGTGTAAGTATTTTACTGCTCATCATTGGCCGTATCAGTATTAAACAGATATCTACTACCTGTTTAGCAGGTGCGGTGCTGTTAGCCGGTGTGATATTCTTAGGGCCAAGACGCGCGGTTTACCGTTCGCGTATGCACACCTTCCTGCATCCGGATAAAACCAATGCCGATAAGTCGTTCCAGTCTGACCACGCGAAGATGGCCATTGCCTCGGGCGGGTTATTTGGTAAAGGTTTAGGCCATAGCGAACAAAAGAACTATCTGCCCGAAGCATTTTCGGACGAGATATACGCCGTAATCATAGAAGAATGCGGACTTTTTGGTGGCCTGGTATTGATAGGATTGTATTTGTTCCTGTTGTACCGGTGCATCAAGATCGTAACCAAAGCGCCGAAAGCCTTTGGGGCATTGCTTGCGGCGGGGCTGAGTTTTAGTTTAACGATACAAGCCTTTGCAAATATGGCTGTGGCCTCAGGGCTGGGCCCGGTGACGGGTGTGCCGTTGCCGCTGGTGAGTATGGGCGGTACATCCATATTATTTACAAGCGTGGCCTTCGGTATTATTCTGTCAGTAAGCAGGGATATCGATGAGCCTAAGAAGGTTGTGGTGGGGGAAATAAAGGAAGTAGCGGTAGCGTAGCCTAATTGCAGGAATTTAAGAAGTTGTAGTGGTTGTAAAGGTTGTAGGAGTTGAATGGGTTAAAGAAGAAGTTGCAATGGTTGTAATAGGAATTGGTTTAGAATAGTCAATGACTGAATGACCAATGGCATAATGACAAGAAAATCAGTGTAATCAAATATATAATCAGTGGAATCAGGAAAAGGTAAACGGGTAATTATAAGCGGCGGCGGAACAGGCGGACATGTTTTCCCGGCAATAGCGATTGCTAATGCCCTGAAAAAGCTGGACCCGACTACCGAGATATTATTTGTGGGCGCATTAGGGCGTATGGAAATGGAGCGTGTGCCTGCTGCGGGTTATAAGATCATTGGGTTGGATATACAGGGTATACAACGGGGTTCATTACTGAAGAATTTGCTGCTGCCGTTCAAGCTGATCGGGAGTATATTGAAATCGATCAGGATCATTAAAGATTTTAAGCCTGATGCCGCAGTTGGTGTAGGCGGGTACGCTTCGGGGCCGTTGCTTTATG
>JBQCEA010000631.1:0-2256 GCA_051960695.1 Mucilaginibacter sp.
GAAATTTTGCAGCATACACCATATCCAGGGTTTACCATAATAGGCATCTGTTTCATTCCAAACCGGATGTTCCTCGCTGTAAAGGTCCAACACGATCATACCATAGTCCGGTACACCTTTAAGCAAGCCTTTTATCTGCGGCTTTTGCCAGAATTTTGCCGCATTATGGAAAAGCCAGCCCTGCATCACCCATTTGGCATCTTTATCAGCAGCCTGCATCGAGGTATATATTTTCTTACTCACCTGCTCCAAATAAGCCGGATCATTGCTTGGCGGAGTGTTCTCATTAAAGGTATCAGCCGAATAAAGATGATCTGTACCTAATATTTTGGTTTGTGTTTCGATATATTTTTTACCGATCTCAGCAAATAACGGATCATTCGCTTCAAGCAGGTATACATCATCAAAGCCATTGCCCCAATTGGTTTTCTTCACTTTGGCATTAGGAAACTTATTTTTCAAAGCCGATGGCACGTGGCCGGTAAAAGCCGGCAATACCGGTAGCATCCCGAATGATCTTTCCCTCGCCAGTATTTTCTTCTCAAGCTCCAAATGACTATCCATCCAATGCTGCGGCAGCGGTCCACCCCATGCATCCAGGTTGCCCATCCATAACCACGAGAAATATGCCGGACCGCTGAAAAACCCGTCAAGGTCTTTATCTGTCAAGCCCATGCTGTGGTAAACATCCCGCCAAATGGCTTCTTCACCGGTAATAGCCAAAGGCATGTTGATGCCGTTCAATGCCATCCAGTCTATTTCTTTTTCCCATCTTTTCCAATCCCACCATGATGCGCTGTAGTTGAACGTACAATAATTCATATAGTATCGGTAAGTGTACGGCGTTATCCGACGCACTTTGGTTTTAACTACCGGTAGAGTCGCCGGTATATGCAGGTTTGTACCGTTCCACCCAAAATCATCATGACAGTACTCTTTCAAATAACAGCTTAATGCCGATGCTATGCTTAAATTCTTGTCACCGGCTAATACAAGTTTATTTCCCTGGCTATATAGCTCGAAAACATCTTTACCATAAGCAGCAGGTATCTCTTTGATAATAACTTTATCTTTTAATTGAGGTACAACTCTGCCGACAAACGCCTTAGCCGTTTCCTGGTTTACTTGTGCGTTTGCATATAATGCGGTGATGCTCAGCAATAAAATTGAAAGGAAAATTTTTTTCATGGATGATAATTGGTGGTTTAAGACACCAAGTTAGCAAAGTATAACCGGAAAATTAACTTATTAAAAAAATTTAAAAAGTATTTGCACTTATAGATTTTTTAATTTACGTTTGTATCACCTTAATAAAATATGTGCAACGCACTTATTAAGCCGAACCGACTAAATTATGTTCATATATAGATCAAAAGAGCTTCTATTAGTTTTACTCCCAACGCGGAATAATTTGATAGTTAAATTGGTTTGATTGAATCCTCGCTTTTGGCGGGGATTTTTTTTGATACATAATTAACAGACGGAAAAACTTAAAATAAAATATAAATGGCGCGATTAAATTTATTGGAAGAGACCCGGTATGAGAAGTTGCCGGTAACGGTATACCCCAACCAGCAAGTAGCCGCTGTAGCGGTAGCCAAACGCATTGCCGACCTGATCCGCAGCAAGAACGACCGCGGTGAACAAACTGTTTTAGGCCTGGCAACAGGTGTTACCCCCATTGGCGTGTATGCCGAGCTGGTTCGCTTGCACCGTGAGGAGGGCCTCAGCTTTAAAAATGTGATCACTTTTAACCTGGATGAGTATTATCCCATGCGACCCAATGCTGCCCAAAGCTATGTGACCTTTATGAACGAGAATTTGTTCGATCATGTAGATATTGACCGGGCCAATGTGCATATTCCGAACGGTACCTTGAAGCAGGATGATATTGCGGCTTTCTGCCTGAACTATGAGCGCCAGATCAATGCCCTGGGTGGCATCGACCTGCAGGTCCTGGGTATCGGCCGTACCGGCCACATCGGTTTTAACGAGCCGGGCTCTGCGCCCAACTCGGGTACAAGGCTAGTAACTTTGGACGACCTGACCCGCAGTGATGCTTCCCGCGATTTCGGTGGTAAATCCAATGTACCTACCAAGGCCATTACCATGGGTATCGGTACGATCTTCAAAGCCCGCGAAATTATCCTAATGGCCTGGAGCGCCAAGAAGGCCCCCATCATCAAGAAAGCAGTGGAAGGGGAGATCTCGGGCGACGTTCCGGCGACTTACTTACAGCTATCCGATCATGTGGAG
>JBQCEA010000632.1:0-8912 GCA_051960695.1 Mucilaginibacter sp.
CTATAGGCCTGCCAAACTGAACCCGTTCTTTTGAGTATTTGAGCGCAGTATCGTAACAATCCATGGCAGCACCTATTGCGCCCCAGGCTATGCCGTAACGTGCCTGGTTAAGACAGCCTAATGGCCCTTTCAATCCTGAAATATTTGGAAAAATATTCTCTTTCGGGATCTTTACGTTATCAAACACCAATTCTCCTGTAGCTGAAGCCCTCAGCGACCACTTATTATGCGTTTCAGGTGTTGAGAAGCCTTCCATACTACGTTCTGCTATCAATCCCCGGATCTTGCCACTTTCGTCTTTGGCCCAAACCACAGCTATATCGGCAAAAGGGGAGTTGGATATCCACATTTTAGCGCCGTTAAGAATATAATGATCACCGGCGTCTTTAATATTAGTGGTCATGCCGCCGGGATTTGAACCATGGTCGGGTTCCGTCAAGCCAAAACAGCCCATTAATTCGCCTGTAGCTAATTTTGGAAGGTATTTTTTCTTCTGTTCTTCGGAACCATACGCATAAATCGGATACATGACCAGCGAACCTTGTACAGATGCGGTAGACCTGATGCCTGAGTCACCGCGCTCTATCTCCTGCATAATGATACCATAAGACATATAGTCTAAGCCGGCACCGCCATATTCTGCAGGGATCGTCGGCCCAAAAGCGCCTATTTCAGCAAGACCCTTTAATAATTGCTTCGGAAATTTAGCCCGTTGTGCATAATCTTCAATAATAGGGCTCAATTCTTTCTTAACCCAGTCACGCACTGTAGCGCGTATCAATTTATGTTCATCGGTAAGTAATTCGTCAACTAAATAATAGTCGGGCGCGTCAAATAGGTCGGTCCTTGCCATACAGTTAAAATTGGTGTGGTAAAGATATGTTTTTAAGTCCGGAAGTCCGCGTAAGACGGAAAGGCAGAACGAGTATGCTTTTAATCAAATTGTTTTTCGGACTTATGCGCACTTTCCGACTTTCGAACTAACTTTACCGCCATGATAAATGTAGCCTTACATGGGGCCGAATTTTTCGGTAAACATGGATTTTATCCCGAAGAACAATTGTTGGGAAGCAAATTCGTTGTCGACATTTCAGTTGATTTTGAACCACATGATGATCTGCACCATGATCGTCTGGCCGATACTGTAAATTACGAACACCTGTATGAGATCGCTTTCAAACAAATGCAAAAGCCACGTAAATTGATCGAAAGTCTTTGCCAGGCTATTATTAATGACATTGTAGCGCAATACTCATTTGTGAGCATCGTATCAGTAACTATCAAAAAGTTAAATCCACCCATGAAAGGCAAAGTAGCGCACTCAAGTGTTACTATAACACATCAAGCATAATATTATGGAATTCAATAAAATAGACCAGGGAATTTTAGCTTCTATTAAAAATATTATTGGTGAAAACGCAGTAGTCACCAGCGCCGACCTTGAAAAATACAGTCACGACGAAACTGAAGATCTAACTTTCTACCCGGAAGTAGCTGTTAAACCAAAGTCGCCTGAAGAAATAGCTGCCTTAATGAAACTTTGCAACGACAATCTAATTCCCATAACTGTTCGCGGTGGAGGCACAGGTTTAAGTGGTGGCGCCCTGCCAATTAAAGGTGGGTTGCTAATTTCGATGGAGCGGTTTGATCATATTCTGGATATTGACGAAGAGAACTTGCAGGCTACAGTTGAACCTGGTGTTATCACTGAAACCTTTATGGATGCAGTAGCCGAAAGAGGGCTGTTATACCCGGTTGATCCTGCCAGCAAAGGAAGTTGTTTTATCGGCGGTAATGTTTCAAATTGCTCCGGCGGGCCCCGTGTTGTAAAATACGGGACAATCCGTGAATATATCCTGAACCTGCAAGTAGTTTTGCCCAATGGTGATATTATCTGGACAGGCGCAAATACCTTAAAATATGCTTCGGGTTATAATTTAACTCAACTGCTGATCGGCTCTGAAGGAACCCTGGGCGTCGTTACTAAAATAGTAGTCAAACTTATTCCACGCCCAACACAGGATGCTTTAATGTTGGCTTCATTTGAGTCGAATGAAGCCGCATGTGCGGCCGTATCGGCAATTTTTAGGGCTGGTATTGTACCTTCAGCTCTGGAATTTATGGAACGACGAGGAGTAGAGTGGGTAATGGAGCATGATGAGATCAATTTCAATTTACAAGATGGCATAGAAGCATTTTTACTGATCGAGGTTGACGGCACAAACCAGGATGTGATCTTTTCGGACTGCGAAAAAATAAACGAAGTGTTGGAGCAATTCAATTGTAAAGATGTGCTTTTTGCTGATTCTGCAGCGCAGAAAGAAGAATTATGGCGATTGAGGCGAACAATGGCTGTTTCTGTAAAGTCGAATTCTATTTATAAAGAGGAGGATACCGTTGTTCCACGTGCCGCATTGCCCCAATTGATAAAAGGCATTAAAGAAACAGGAAAAAAATATGGTTTCGAATCGGTTTGCTATGGGCATGCCGGGGACGGCAATTTGCATGTCAACATTATTAAGGCAGGCATGAGCGATGAAGACTGGCACAGCAAATTGAAGGATGGCATACGCGAAATATTTGAGCTGACCGTATCTTTAGGCGGAACACTATCGGGTGAGCACGGTATTGGCCTGGTGCAAAAGGAGTTTATGCCAATTAAATATTCTAATGCACATTTTGAGATTTGGCGTGGGATAAAGAATGTGTTTGATAAGAATGGTATATTAAATCCAGGTAAGATATTTTAAAACACGATTTTGAAATTTTATTGAATTGCATGATTATCTTTACTAATAATCAGCAATTTACTCATTCACTCATTCGGTAATTAAACACGTGCCTCCCCAATTCGGCATATCAACCCAAGACCTTATTAAAGTAGCCATATCCATTGTATGGGGCGCTTTGCTTGGGTTCGAGCGGCAATACAAAAACAAAACCGCCGGGTTCCGTACCATTATGCTGATCTGCCTGGGTTCGGCATTATTTACAATGGTTGCCCAGCAGACCGGTCAACTGGTTAATATCAATATTGTTACCGGTATAGGTTTTATTGGCGCCGGGGTAATATTTAAGGATAACCTAACCGTTAGCGGACTTACAACTGCCGCCGTAATATGGACATCCGCCGCAATTGGGATGGCCGCTGGCTCGGGTAATTATACATTGGCGCTTATTTCTACCGTAGTTACCCTGCTTATCCTGTTGTTATTCCACATCCTCGAAGATTATATCGATAAGATACATCACGAACGGATATTCTTTGTCGTTTTTGATAGCGTTGATTTTGATGACCTGCTTTTATTAGAAGATATGATCGATAAACTCAACCTCAAATCAAAAAGGAGGCTTATTACTAAAAAAGACGGATGCCTGCAGGCTACATTAGCAGTTACAGGTCATAAACACCGGATCAACAAACTGGACGAGAAGCTTTTAAAAATGCCGCAGATAAAAGCGTTTTGATATGCAGATACGTGGATGTGCAAATGTGCAGATACATTTACACATCAATTAGTATTTAAGATCAGCGGCGGTTCATCGTAAATAATCATGCGCTCGCGTTGTTCAGCAGGTATTTTAATTGATTTATTTATAGAATAATCATAACTGATACAAACGGTCTTGCCTGTAGTACATATTTCTTCGCCTTCAGGTGTGAGCTTTACTAACACATGCATTACATCAAAGCTGCTGTTGCCGATGCGCGTAGTGCGCACATAACAAGCTATCTCATCATGCCGGGTAATTGGTTTTAAATAATTCACTTCAGACCGGGCCAGAATAATACCGTTGGCATTCCAATCCCATTTAACGATATCCCGCCAGTAGTTTGACCGGGCTATTTCAAAATAAGTAAGGTAAACCGCATTGTTCACATGGCCATAGAAATCAAGGTCTGAAAAACGTATCGGAATGGGAGTTTTGTATTTATAATCTGCTAAGTTTTCGCTCATTTAATGACAGTATGTCTGCTTGAAATTAAATCTTACAGACAATGTGTCTGCAAACAGAGGGTTTTCGTCGTTGGTATAACAGTTGATTTATCTCCGGCGAAGTTAATAAACTAAAAAATAAAAAAACTCTGGAGGATATAAAAATGACACTTGTAAAATTTAACAACGGGCAAAAAAGCGCAGTTAACCCATGGTTCAGCGACGTATTCGATTCAATTATCAATGACTCATTCTTTAACGAAAGGTTCGTAAACAAAGTGCCTGCAGTTAATATAGCTGAAACCGAAAACGAATTTCATATTGAATTAGCCGTTCCCGGTTTGAAGAAGGAAGACTTTAAAATAAACCTGGATAAAAATGTTTTAAGCGTTTCTGCTGAAAAGAAAACTGAAAACATTGACGAGGGCAAAAAATACAGCAAACGCGAATATAGCTACAACTCATTCGTAAGGTCGTTTACCTTACCTGAAGTTGCTGACCAGGCCAAAATCGAAGCTGAATATATCGATGGCGTGCTGAAGCTGAACGTAGCTAAAAAAGAAGAAGCTAAAATTCAGTCAAGAGAAATAGCTGTAAAGTAATTTAAGTCCGGAAGTCCGCATGAGTCGGATAGACCGAAAGAAAGCTTTAAAGCTTAGAAATTAAGATACTAAGATTGTTTTCATAATAAGTTGTTGGTTTAGTTTGATAAGCCGTCCCTGATTTTAGGGGCGGCTTTTTTATTGCTGCATATCTATAATACATGCCGATGTTGTTCATCCCATATCCCGGTTAAGCCACCTTCGCCGTACACAGGATCGGTTTTGGGTAAAGGTACATTTTGTATGTTGTGATCTGTTCCGGGACGCTCGCCTGCTTTGCCGTAATTCATGTCGTAGTCCCTTCCATCGGGATAGGCGCCCACGCAGCCAACATCATTTTCCTTGCCAAGGTTTTTATGCGCTACACCAGCGGGTATAACCAGGATGTCGCCTTTTGTATTTTGATTTTTTCGCCATGTTCACCACCTAACTGTATGGTGGTTTCGCCACTATAAATATCTAATACCTCATGGGTAATGCTATGGTAATGATGAAACTCAAATATTCCTGCATCCCAGCTATTTCGCCAGTTATGACTTTCAAACAGATCTTTCACATGCGTTGCAGGAAACAAAACAGGAATGTCTAATACGCCTTTATACAATAAAGTCGGCAACGGACTATTCGGAAATGTCCCATCATCAGTCAGATGAATTTGTTTTATTTCCTTCTTCATCTGCATAGGGTTCGTCTTGTTCTTTTGCCCACTCACGTGCGCGTTTCAAGCCGGTTGCTATAGCGATACCTTCGTCAGCGCCTTCTTCCAGTAAGGCGTTGGCTATCTCAACGGCTTTTTCTCTAATTTTTACCGGCTGATTTTTATAAGAGGGCGGATAATCGCCATGATACCAGGGCATATAACCTCATTATTAAGTTTGTTATTATAACAAAACAGTGCACATGAGGTTTGATGAAGGATGATTTGAGAGCGAAAGTTATATTGGTTGGATCTGATTTAACGATGGTAAAGAGAAACAATATAAGTGTTGGAGATAGGTTATCTTACATAAACCGAAATTGAAAATTCGACATTCAAAATCAGTTTCTCATATTAATATACTGCAAAGGCTGGCCAAAGTTTTCCTTACGGCACAAGGCTATAACAGCTTGCAGATCATCGATCTTTTTACCCTGCACACGCACCTGGTCGTCCATGATGGAAGCCTGCACCTTCAAGCCGCTGTCTTTTATCTTTTTCACGATCTTCGAGGCGGTTTGCTTATCGATCCCTTCTTTGATCATTAGTTCTTTACGGATCATATTACCTGAAGCGTATTGTTCCTTACCGTCATCCAAAGCCATAGGGTCTATATTTTGCTTTACCATCCTGCTGATAATAGCGTCCTTAATAGCTTTCAGGCGCATATCATTTTCCGTTACAATAGTGATCTGGTTTGATTTTTTATCCAGTTCTACAGTACTTTTTGAATCATGAAAATCGTATCGGTTTAATATCTCTTTTTTTGCAGTATTAATAGCATTGTCGAGGGTTTGACCGTCTATTTTACTTACTATATCAAATGAAGGCATATTTCAGAGGTTTTATGATGTAAACTTAGCAATAATTGGTTGTATTGGTTGTATTAGTTATATTGGTTAAATAACTCTATAAATTGTAACCACTTCAACTAATACAACCAATACAACTTTTAAAGCACAAAATCCACTATTTAAAGTTTACTTAATATTATCTTAACAAATAAATAGGCAGTTTTGTAGTTAATGGCGTTACGGCCGTATTCTATGGACATCAAAAAAATACCTTTAATTAATAGGGAAATTAGTTGGTTATATTTTAACGACAGGGTTTTGCAGGAAGCATCAGACCCTACAGTTCCACTCATCGACCGTATCCGTTTCCTGGCCATATTTTCATCCAACCTTGACGAGTTCTACCGGGTAAGGGTGGCAACATTAAGCCGCTTACCCAATCTGAATGAAAAAGCTAAAGAGTTACTGGGCTATAACCCCAAAAAGATCCTGAACCAGATCAAGAACATTGTTGTAAAGCAGGAAAAGAAGTTTTATAACCTGTATGAGAATATCATTATCAAACAGCTTGCTGAAGAAAAGATATTCATCCTGAATGATAAGCAATTGAACGTAACCCGAGGTGCATTTGTAAAGGGCTATTTCCGGCAGCGTTTACTGGCTACGTTAGTGCCCATTATGCTTGATGAGGGCCAGCCATTTCCCGAATTGCGCGATAGAGGCGTCTATTTTTTTGTAAAGCTTACTAAAAATCAGAAATCTCGTTATGCACTTATCGAGATAAGAGATAGCCTCCAACGTTTTCTGGTGTTACCCGAAACTAATAACCTGAAGTTTATCATATTAGTGGATGATATCATCAGGTATTCGCTTGAAGACATTTTCTTCATTTTCGATCATGATACTATTGAAGCTTACTCGATACAGCTTACCCGTGACGCCGAGCTTGACCTGGATAAAGAGGTAAGCGAAAAGTTTATTGATGCATTGGCAAAAAGCCTGCAAAAACGTAAGCGCGGAAAACCAATGAGGCTGTTGTATGACAGCGAGATGCCTATTGAAATGGTAAGCTACCTCGTGAGTAAAATAGGCCTCCATGCCGAAAACCTGATCCCTGGCAATCGCTATCTCAATTTTAAAAACTTCATTTCTTTCCCTAATGTCGGTCGCCCGGAATTAGAATATGCTTCCTATCCGCCGCTTTCAGTTGATGGGTTATCCTTCGGCAAGAGCTTGATAGAAATGATTGCCAAAAAGGATTACCTGCTTAGTACGCCATACCAATCGTACGATTATGTGATCCATTTCCTGCGCGAAGCGGCGATCGATCCTAAAGTAAAAGAGATCAGTATCACTTTATATCGTTTAGCCGATCACTCTCATGTGATCCACGCCCTAATAAACGCAGCTAAAAATGGGAAGAAGGTAAATTGCCTGGTTGAACTGCGAGCCAGGTTTGACGAACAAAATAACATAACCTACAGCAGTCGTTTAGAAGAAGAAGGGGTGAATGTATTATATGGTGTTCCCAACTACAAAGTACATTCAAAAATATGCCTGGTTACACGTGTTGAGAAGAGGAAAATGGTGCATTATGCATGCCTCTCAACCGGGAATTTTAATGAGAAAACGGCAAAGATATATGCCGACCATACCTTATTTACAGCTAACAAAAAACTCACCAACGATCTGGTGGAAGTTTTCAAAGCACTAAAGCAAAGTATCCTGCCAAAAGGCTTAAAACATCTTATCGTTTCGCCCATTGATTCGCGCCCTGCATTGTATAAACTTATCGACAATGAGATCAGGAATGCAAAAGCCGGTAAGCCTGCTTACATGATCTTAAAGATGAACAGCCTGGCCGATGAACAAATGGTTGCCAAGCTATACCAGGCAAGCAATGCTGGTGTCAAGATCAAAATGATCGTGCGCGGAATGTGCTGCCTGGTTCCGGGAATGAAGGGTTATAGCGAAAATATTGAAGTAACCAGTATAGTTGACAAATACCTGGAACATGCAAGGGTGCACATCTACTGCAATGACGGAAACGAACTGATCTATCTAACCTCGGCCGATTTTATGACCAGGAATATTGATAACAGGGTAGAAGTGGGGTTCCCGATATATGATGAAGAATTAAAGAAAGAGATACGCGAGATCATTAACATACAATTGGAAGATAATACCAAAGCCCGCGAGATAAACAGCCAGAATAATAACAAATATCATAAAACGCATTCGGATATACCTTGCCGGGCACAAATAGACATTTACAATTACCTTAAATACAAAAACTAATACAAATTGAGATACGCCGCCATTGACATTGGTTCCAATGCTATACGTTTGCTTATAGCCGACATACTGGAGAACAACGGCTCCATATCATTCAAGAAGAATACGCTGATAAGGGTGCCGCTTCGCCTGGGTGATGACGCATTTTTACAGCAATATATTTCCGAACGTAAAGCTGCCGACCTGGTAAAGTCTATGCGTGCTTTTCGCAACCTGATAGATGTTTACCGGGTTACTGATTATATGGCTTTTGCTACCTCAGCCTTGCGCGAGGCCCGCAACGGAGCAGATATTGTACGCACAATTAAGACTGAAGCAGATATCGACCTTGAGATTATTACCGGGCAAAAAGAAGCGAAGATCATCTATTCAAATCATGCCGAGCAGAATATAGATAAGAGTAAAAACTATCTCTATATAGATGTCGGGGGCGGTAGCACAGAACTGTCTTTATTTTCTGAGGGAAGATTGCAGGCCTCACGTTCATTCAATATTGGCACTATCCGCATACTAGACAACCAGGATAGAGAAGATACCTGGAATGAAATGCGTGAGTTTATACGTGAACATACCCGCCAGTTTAAAG
>JBQCEA010000633.1:0-3902 GCA_051960695.1 Mucilaginibacter sp.
GACTGGTTATTTTGTATTCAGCACCGCCACTCAGGTCAGCAAACCCACTGATTGGGATGATGGTAGTCACCGGCGAACCAAGGGTATTGTTGATCACTGTTCTGTCGAAAGTGCTTCCCCTGTATAATAAAGTGCCGTTTATGCTGAGCTGTTTGGTAATATGAATAATAGTACCTGCGGTCAGTTTAAACTTAGGCAGGTTCCATGGCTCAACTTCAGTAGCCATCTTGTAATCCCTAAATTCAACACGGCCAAACAGATCAAAATCGTCTGATGCTTTAAAATCCAACTCGCCATTAAAGCCGCTTACACGTGTATTGCCCCCATCATATATTACACTGAATTGGTTTGAGCTTAGTGTACCGTTATAATTGGTCACGAACATTGGCAGATCTTTCACCGTGTTGCGGAAAATGGTTGCCTTAAAGCCCAATCCCGGAGCAAGCATGCCCTTTAAACCAAGACTAATGTCGAGCCTGTCAACAGAGTTTATGATATTGATGTCCTGAGCAATGAATGGATTGATATCTGAAAAATCTTTTAAGGATGACCTGTTTACGTCACCTTTTACTTCAGCAAACAAGCGTACATATTGCGGTATTACCTGTAATTCAAGTTTTGCAGCAGGGAAAATGTAAACCCCGGTTTTAAAACCGAACTCGCGTACCAGGTTTAAGCCTGCATCTATTTTGTAATTATCGCCCTGGAATTTCAGGTAAGGGTTAAGGCGAAGTATGCTGTTATTGTATGAGTACAAGCTATCCTTTTGTGTACTGAGATCGAGCGAAGCCCCCAACCCTGCATAGAACTGCTTAACGGTTTCATTCACGAAGCCGGTAAGTACCAAATTGTTCTCTTTTGCAAGGAAGGCATTATTCCAGATGTAGCCATCCAGTTTTAAAGCGTAAGTGAAATCATTAGGAACATCTTTATAGTTTTTGGTGATCTCTGCTTCTCCGCTCAAAGTATTAAAATGCTGCGCAAGCGGGTTAAAAGTTTGTGGCGGATTGGCCGGATCGAAACCATAGAAATATGTACCCAGACGCTTATAGTTAACACTGCCTTTAAAAGCATTGTCATCGGTTATGCCCTTGCCAAATATGCCGATCTCGTCCTTAATCTCGTTTTGCTTGTAAATGCTGCTTCCAGATTGTGCGAGGTGTTTTGCAAAACCACCCACCTGCATTGCTTCATCCTGCCCATTATTGATATATACTTCGCCATAGGTGGTCTTTAGGTTACCTAAACCAACCCGGGCGTAATTGTTTGAAGGAACAGAGTCTACCTCACGCAGCATTTTCATCGCCTCTAACTGATGGATGTCGGTATTCCTTTCAAGGCGTTTATCCAGGGTAACGTAAGTTAAGGGAGCTTTAAAAGGGGTTTTATCCGAAAGGTCGGGGTTGCGGCGTATTTTTACCGCATCGGCCAATACAGGTTTGTAATTAGTTGTTACAACGATCTCTTCCGATAAATTGCCATTTTTAGTTGTATCCTGTTTAATAGCTGCGTTTACCGTTTTCGGTGCCGTTTCTTTGGGCTTTTCAGCTGTCTTTGGCTTTGTAGTTGTTTTTGTTTTAGTGGCAGCCTTAGTTGTTTTTTTAGTATTCTTTTTAGTTTGAGCGTGAACAGGGGCAACGCAAACAAGTAGTCCTAAGGTAAGCAGTGGATATATATATCTGAATTTCATCTGTCGTGTCCTCTTATTCTTAGTTGTCTTGTTTCTGGTTAGCTGTAGTATCCGGTTTGCTGTTGCTGGTAGTATCCGGCGTAACATTTTTCTGGCTGGTATCAACCTTTTCCGCCTTCTGTCTGCGTCGTCCTCCCAGCGCTTCCAGCTTTTGTTTTGCAGTCGGCAGTATATCATCATTGCCTTTATAATTATCGATGATACTTTGCAGTGTGGCTTTAGCCTGGAAGTTATCTTTCAGCGCTACGTAGTCGTCAGATAACAGGATGAAGGTTTTAGCCACCCAGTAATCGTAGTTAGGCAGTTCTTTCACCAAGTCGAAACATGTTTTTTGCGATGTTTTGTAATGGCCTTTCAAGTATTCGATATTAGCAATATTGTATTTAGCTTCTGCCGCGGCAATAGTTTTGGTATTGGCTACGGTGTAATCAAATTCTTTAACTGCCGAGGTTGTATCGCCTTTTTGCAGATAGGCCAAACCGGCATACAGGCCTGCTTTGTTCTTATCTTCCTGCGATGTTTTTTCATAATCACGTACCAGTTTAGCATATTTCAGCGCATCATCCGGCTGTTTCATTTCAGCATAGCACTTCAGCAGGTTGTTTATAGCAAACGAATAGTCGGCTTTATATTCGGATGTGGTTTCGAGCTTCTTCAGGTAAACCACAGCATCGTTGTATCGTTTTTGCGCGATGTAGAGATTAGCCATGCTGATAAGCGATTTTTCCGTATAAGCGCTTGTCCAGTCGTTCAGGATCACATTGTAATCGTTTACGGCTTCATTTGGCTTGCCTAAGTGAACCAAACTTTCAGCGCGAATAAACCTGGCCTGCTTATCATGTATCGGCTTGGTTGGGAATTTATCGTAATAAGCATTTACAGCCTGAACTGCTCCGGCCCAATCACCCCTCAGGTACAGGTTATTGGCTGCAGTGAACATAATATCATCCTGCTGCGATTCGGTATAGTTACCCAGTGGCGTAGTAGCAGCATAGGTAATAAAGGTTTGTGCGTCGCCTTTATCGGTATAGATCTTCTCGATCTGCTTCATGGCCTGCTTGGCTTCATCGGTAGACGGGTAATCCTGTACTACACGCTTGAATGACTCAATAGCAAGGTCGTTATTTCCGTCGTTATAATCGATAAGGCCGATGGTAACCAATGCACGCGGTATGTAGCTGCTGCGTGGATATTTTTCTATCATGGCCATCAGGTCGGTTTTGGCGGTGGCACCATCATTTTTCAGGAAATAGGTATAGGCTATCTCAAATGAAGCATCATCAGCATAATCCGAATTTGGAAATTGGTTCAGCACATCAGTAAGTGTGCTTATTTTGGCATCCGGATTGCCTTGTAAGCCCTGGATCATCCCGCGCTGGAATAAGGCATAATCTTCGCCTTTAATATGCTGTTCTATTATCCTGTCATAATATTTGCGGGCCGAGGCATAATCTTTCAGTACGAAATAGCTATCAGCAAGACGTGTCACAGCATCATTGATGGTGTTTCGGTCCTTCTCATCACCCTGCAGGAATTTCTCAAAATAATGGGCGGCTTTTCTGTATTGCTCGGCCCCGAAAGCTGCGTAGCCCAATGCGTAATTTGCATAGTTGAACACGTCTGTTTCCGGTGCAGCATCCATATCCAGGAATTTCTCAAAGTGCTCAACCGACTCACTGTATTTACGTACTTCATACATGGCTTCGGCCATCCAATATTCCGTTAGCGCGTGTATTTTGCGGTCCATGGGGTATTTCAATGAACGGAGGAAAATACCGATAGCATTTTCGAATGCCCTTTCATTATAAAATTCAAGTCCGCGGTAGTAAGTAACTTTTTCGTAAGCTGCTTTTGCGCTGGCTGATTTATTTGGAATAGGTTCAAGAATTTCCACTGCTTCTTTGTAGTTATGCGAGTTGAGCAACTCTTCACCCAGCAAGGTTTTCATTTCATCCGTTCTGGCTGAGCCTGGATAATTTTTCAGATACTTACGTGTAGCATCCAATGCCTGGGTATTAAAATCAAGCTCATAGGATAGTTTTGCATATTCATATAAGGCATCTTCCTGCAATTGAGGATCGAAAGACATCTGGGAAGCGACAAAGTAGGCATTGCGTGCGCTTTGCTTGTTTTTTAGTTTCAGGAAAACATTACCAAGGGTATAATTACCGTTCTGGCTGTAAATATCGTTTTGATCGACAAGTTTCTCCAG
>JBQCEA010000634.1:0-3920 GCA_051960695.1 Mucilaginibacter sp.
TTGCAAAAACAAATACTTCGAAATACAATAATAGCTATTTCGCAGGCTATGGGATAGTTTGCGTTAAGATAGTATAAGTAATTGTTAAAGGAAGAAGCTTATTTAGAAAGCGATTTTTGAGCAGAAAGTGTTCAACCTGCTTTTTTTATCGTAGGTATAGGTAAATTCGTCGGATGACCGGGTGATGATCAGCATACCGAAATGCTCCATAATTTGCTCAACAGATAGAAACTCATCTTCAAGACCATCTCCGCTTTCAAAACGGATACGATCATCGTTTTCCCAAATGGCATATAAGGAGTTTAAAGCATCAGAGCTCACTAACAGTTTATTTTCTCCAGCCTGGCGTTTGGTGTCCAGCAGGTACATCGGTTTACCCTTGTCTGTTTTTGCGATTATTAAACTCTTGCTGTCAGCCTTTATGTTAAATGACGTAGTTGCTTTGCCCGCATGTTTAATAGCGTTGGTGAGCAGTTCAGTGATGATAACCTTGCACCTGAACATGATATCTTCTTTATCGGCTTGCCGATGAATATAGGTGGCGATATGGCCAAGCATGTATTCTAATGCGGAGACAAGTTTTTCGACCTTGTTGTCGAACTCAAAAGCTACCGTAGGGATGCGGTTTTGCATTTATGCCTTGTTTATGGAGAATGATGCCTCCTCAGGGTAATTGTAGATCTTGAAAACTTTATCCAAACGGATCAGCTTGATCAGGTCGTAGATGTCGCTTCTCAAACCAGATAAAACAATATCTAACTTAAGGCTGATAGCATATTTAAGTGAGCTTACCAGTGCGCCAAGGAATGCACTATCCACATATTTCAATTCGCTCAGGTCAAGTACAATAACTTTCTTGTGCTGATCGAGCAACTTTACCAGTTCAGCTTTAAACTCATCCGAATTGTTAAGATTAGCTTCAGTAATGGTTACATCGCCAATGATATATTTAGGAGCTTCTTTTCTTATGGTGATCATTTTTTATTGTTTCTGAATATTAATTATGCTGCAATCATCTACTAATGCCGGGGATAAATTATCCAATAATTTTTGCCTGATCTGTTTAAAGGTCAATTTATTTTCGATCATTGACAAGAGCCTGTTCTTAAACTTATTATAATCGCTTTTCTTTTCGCCGTTCTCCTCGTAATCGATCATGCCATCTGTGAATACGAAAAGCTGGTCGTTAGGTTTCAATTCCACCTTCTGTTCGGTATACATACCATCAGTGAATACGCCAAGCAGCAAGCCCGGCGATTCCACTTGTTCCATTTCTCCTGTTTCAGCTTTGTAATGTAATATTGGCAGGTCACCGGCGCCCGAATAAGCGATGGTATTTTCCTGCTTATCGATCATCACCAGCGACATGGTCGACAGGATATCTTTCAACGCATTATCAAAGCATATTACGCTGTTTACCTTTTGCAGGATATCTGCGGTAGAAAAATCTCCATTCATGATACCGAATCTGATAGCAGCGCGGATGTAGCTCAAAAAGCTGAAGGTAAAGAACCATGCAACCCATTTTTTACCCATCACATCACCTAATACGATGTAACTATAACGATCATCAACTTCGATAAAATCGATAAAGTCACCACCCGGTACATCCTGGTAAGCCTGGTGCCAGAAATCAACATTGAAGCCGGTAACTGCAGGCGGGACCTTAGGGACCGTGCGAATATTGAGCGCTAATGCTGCCTTCTTTATTTCGAGAACTGATAATTCACGTTGCTTTTGAACCGTATCTATCAGGTTGCTCATTTTAGATACGATCACTTTAACAGGAGTTTCCTTTACAACATAATCAACCGCTTGCAGATCAAGGCCCTGGGCCATCAGATCCTGGTTGGTGATATAACTCAGGAAAATAAAAGGTATATCTTTAAAATCAGAATGATTAAGTAAGAACTTTCTGAACTCAATACCATTCATTTCAGGCATTTCATAATCTGAAAGAATAGCGTCTGGTATATTAAAGTTTAGATAATCGATTGCTTCATTTGCCGAAATACATGTAGTGCATTCAAAGCCTGCTTTTGTAAAAGCATGAGATAATACTTTTAGAAATAACGGATTATCATCAACCAGCAATATCCTTTTGATATTAGGATTCGACATATTGCGGGTACTTTATAGGGCGAAACGTATGCCCAGGTAAACGCCCGTGATCAGCATGCCGGCAGCAAGTATGTATTTCATGCCATGATCATGTGAAGTTGGCGGCAAAAGTACCAGTACAACGGCCCCTATACACAATGCCAAAGACAATACGCCTCCGATAAGTCTGGGTAAACGTATACGTTGCAGGTATCTTTTAGATATTTTATTATCAAGCTGATGGTTAGCTAACAGAGTATCAAACTCATCAAGTAATTGGTCACGTGATGTAGCGGGCCTTTCGTCTGTTTTGATAAACGGCTTAAGGTCCTGATCGATAGTCTTGTTATTCGGAATATTTTCCATGTTTATATACCAGCTTTATTTCATTTTATCTTCCTGAAGCCAGGAGTAGTCTGTGCCCATTATTACGATTAGTTTATGGCAAGGTTACGCCGTATTTTAATTAATCATAGAACCAGCCCAGTATCCAAAACCGTTTCCCATCGAAATATAACTCTATGCTATTAGTGCCTTGTGCGATCACTTTACCGTCAGGCGAGTTTTTAGATTCGTAAGAACTCCAGACGTGGTAAATATTACGTACATTTTTTACCTGACGCGAGGTCTCATGCTCATAAAAGCCATCCTTTTCCATGTATGCATCAGACTCGCGGTGGTATTGTTTCAAACTGGTGTAATGCAAAACGGGGTTACCTTTTGCATCGATCCCTGCAGATCCTACACGAACGCCCGGAATGTGTAATAAGCTATCGCGCTCATAATTTATTTTGCCACCCTTAGGGATGGTAACAACATCGTAATAAGCTTTTATAATGCCATCAAGTGTACTTACATCATCGCCGTATTTAGTAAGTACTTTTTGGGCGTGTGCAGGCGCCGCAACTATCAGTGCTGCAAAGCCGATCATTAAAGTCAAAATCAATCTTCTCATTTATGTAATAATATAGGGGTTTTAATAATTTTTGGTCCGGCGCATTTTCAAATTATCTTTTTAATTAATAGTTAGTTAGGGCTATCTATCCTTATTTATAACTTTTACGTTAATAATTTATAAAAGGTTAAGCGACTTTTCAAAATTTTTTGCATTATATAACTAATAATTAACTAACGAAAAGGTAAAAGGCGTCATCATGAAAATCTGTTCCGTTAAGCTTGGTGTTTTTTGATAGTTTTGTAGCTTCAAAAATGATATTGAAACTTATGAAGAACGCCTTATTATACCTTGTAGCTGTAACTCTATTATTGGTTTCATGCAAGCACAAAGAAGTAAAACAAGGCACTATAAGCTACAGTATCGAATACCGCTTACCTGATAGCTTAAAACGTTACCTCGATTATCTTCCGAAGTCGGCCATCGTTTTCTTTAAAGGCGACTCGACTGTAAGTATACAACAGGCTGGTGATGAAGCAACAACAGTGATCACCAACAAGCCTACCAACTTTATGCGGGTACTGTTGCGCTCGTCTGCACAAAAATTTGTGATCGACTATAACAACGCCGACCAGGCCGAAGAGTTGCCTGCCAAGCTGGGATATGCCTATACAAACACCAAGGAGACCAAAACCATCGCCGGGCACAAGGCATCAAGGTATATGCTGATAGATAAATTTACAGGCGATACTTCCGAAGTGTGGTTCACGAAAGAACTGCACATTATTCCAAATTCAATGACGATGACTTTCGACACTACCTATGGTGTCCCTGTGGCGTTTACTACACGACAAAATGGTATTCTGACCGTCACGAACGTAAGGTCTATTAAATTTGAAACTGTTCCGTCCGGAGTATTTTCTAC
>JBQCEA010000635.1:0-7294 GCA_051960695.1 Mucilaginibacter sp.
AGTACCAAGGTTGGCGAAAGTGTTATTATTGGCGGACAGGTTGGCATAGTCGGACATATAACAGTCGCAAAAGGCAGCCAGATTCAAGCACAATCGGGTATTAGCCGTGCAATAACTGAAGAGAATAAAAAGTGGATGGGCTCACCTGCCGCTCATTTGAACGATCATATGCGCTCGCAAGTCGTAATAACACGCCTGCCGGAGCTTGAAAAGAAAGTAGCAGAACTGGAAAAAGTGATCGCAGAATTACAAAAAACAAATAATAATAATTCGATTTAACGATCGATATGGAAATTATGAATGTAAAACAAAGAACTATTAAGGCGCCGGTAACTGTATCCGGTACGGGTTTGCATACCGGCGAAAAGGTAACTATGACCTTTAACCCGGCGCCTGAAAACCATGGGTATAAATTCAGGAGGATCGACGTTGAAGGTCAACCTGTAATTGATGCCGATGTTGATAATGTAACCGATACCTCACGCGGAACTAAGATCTCGCAAAACGGATCAAGCGTAAGTACTATTGAACACGTACTGGCCGCCCTTGTGGGTATGGAAATAGATAATGTACTGATAGACCTTGACGGGCCTGAAACACCCATCATGGATGGCAGCTCGATACAATTTGTTGATGCACTGAACAGTGTTGGTTTCGCCGAGCAGGATGCCGACCGTGAATATTACCACATCCCCTACAATATTCATTATTCTGAACCCGACCGTAAAGTTGAAATGGTAGCCATGCCATTGGATGATTACCGCTTTACCTGTATGGTAGATTATAATTCGCAGGTTCTGGGCAGCCAGCATGCCAGTATTTCTACTATTTCTGAGTTCAACCAGGAAATTGCATCATGCCGTACGTTCTGCTTTCTGCATGAGCTTGAAATGCTGCTTAAGCACAATCTGATCAAAGGCGGTGATTTAAACAACGCCATAGTGGTAGTAGATAAAAAAGTTGACGACGATGAGCTTGCACACCTGGCCCGCATATTTAACCGCAAAGACATTAAAGTCGCCCCCCAGGGAATCCTGAATAACATTGAACTTCGTCATCAGAATGAACCGGCACGCCACAAGCTGCTGGATATGATAGGCGACCTTGCATTGGTTGGCGTACCGCTGAGGGGCCACATTATGGCCGCTCGTCCGGGCCATGCGGCTAATATCGCTTTCGCTAAAAAGATCAAAACCCTGATCAAAAAAGAAAGAAGCCGCAAGCATATTAAAGTATATGATCCCAATGCAAAACCGGTATATGATACTGTCGACATCATGAAAATATTGCCGCATAGGCAGCCGATGTTAATGGTTGACAAAATTTTGGAGATCAGCAAAAGCCACGTAGTGGGCTTAAAGGCCGTAACCATGAATGAGGACCTGTTTGCAGGCCACTTCCCCGGTCAACCGTTGTTTCCGGGCGTACTGCAAATTGAGGCAATGGCCCAGACAGGCGGTATCCTCGTATTAAATACGGTTCCAGATCCGGAGAACTACATTACCTTATTCCTGAAAATAGAGAATGCCAGGTTTAAAGATAAAGTAGTTCCCGGCGATACGATCATATTCTATTGTAATCTGATAGCGCCGATACGCCGGGGCATTGCACAAATGAAGGGCATAGGCATGGTAGGCTCACGTATTGTTGTTGAAGCCGAGCTGATGGCACAAATTGTAAAAAAGACTAAAGAAGAAAAAGAAGTATGATACAACCTTTAGCATACATACATCCTCAGGCTAAAATAGCCGATAATGTTACAATAGAGCCTTTTGTAACTATACATAAGGATGTTGAAATAGGCGAAGGTACATGGGTGGGTTCAAACTCTACCATCATGGATGGAGCGCGTATAGGCAAAAATTGCCGGATATTTCCTGGGGCCGTTATTTCAGCACCGCCACAAGACCTCAAATACCGCGGCGAGCCGAGCACTGTAACCATCGGTGACAATACAACCATCCGCGAATGTGTTACGCTGAACAGGGGTACTGCCCTGGACAAAAACACAACCACCATTGGCAGCAATTGCCTGCTGATGGCTTATGTGCACGTAGCACACGATTGTGTTATCGGCGATAATGTGATCATTGCTAACTCGGTACAATTGGCCGGGCACATCAATGTGTATGATTACGCTTTTATCGGCGGCACTTCGGCTGTACACCAGTTTGTTGAGATTGGAACACACAGCATGATATCCGGCGGTTCACTGGTACGCAAGGACGTTCCGCCTTATACCAAAGCCGGCCGTGAACCATTATCCTACATTGGCATTAACTCAGTAGGATTGCGCAGAAGAGGTTACTCAGCAAGTACGATTAACGAGATACAGGAAATTTACAGGATCATCTTCCTGAAAAAGTATAATGTAAGTAAGGCACTTGATATCATCGAGGCTGAATTTAATCCAACTGTTGAACGCGACGAGATCATCAACTTTGTATCCAATTCACAGCGTGGCATTATGAAAGGGTTCGGAAACTCTTAACAGCATATAGTTCATAGTTGATGGCTCATAGCCGAAAATTTACCATGAACTATGATCCGTTTACAATGAACCAAACATGCAGATCATTCTACAGGACATAGGCCGGCGTTTTAACCGCGACTGGATTTTCAAGGGCATTGATTACACTTTTGTACAAGGCGAAACTTATGCCATTCTCGGTCCGAATGGTTCGGGCAAATCTACCCTGTTAAATGTTCTGAATGGCAGCCTTGCCCCATCAAAGGGCAATATCACCTATACATTAAATAATAGTCCGGTAGATCCTGGGGCTGTTTTTCAACAGCTTAGCCTTGCAGCTCCCTACCTGGAAGCGATAGAAGAATTTACCCTGTATGAAATGATAGATTTCCATTTCAAATTTAAACCTTACCGCGCAGGCCTTGACAGGGACGGCATAGTAAAACTGTTGAACATGTATGAAAACCGTAATAAGCTGATCCGGTATTTCTCATCCGGTATGAAACAGCGGCTTAAGCTTGCATTGGCATTTTGTTCGGATACACCACTCTTGATGTTAGACGAACCAACCTCAAACCTGGATAAACAAGGTGTGGATTGGTACCTGAGCCTTGTACAACAGTATGCTGCCAATCGCCTTACTATTATCTGCTCCAACCAGGAACATGAGTATAGCTTCTGTAAGCATTCCCTCAATATTGTTAACTATAAATAGCCATGCCTATAACGGCGGCATATAAGCTAACCGTTTCTGAAAATACTTATCCCAGCTGTTTTGCTGCACTTTGTTAAGCGAGTGCTCGGTGTCAGCATCATAGTCATGGTTAAGCTGAGTGTATTTAGCATGCACACTATCAAATATTTCCTGTGCACGGTATTTATAATCGTTTCTGAAAACCGTTTTGCTAACCTGCCGTAATAGTTCCTGTTGTTCTAAATAGGCAATAATATAGTGTCCCTGCTCATGGTTTAATACTTCGTTCATCATTGAACCCGATGTGATCTTCGACCTGTCGAGCCATGATTGATCCTTATCCATATCCAGGGTAATATCGAAGTCAAGCCTGTAATAACCGTTTTCGGGCCTGGCAAAATATTGGAAGCCTACACTGCAGTGTGTGTAAGCAATAGCATCGCCGCCATGCTCGGGCCGGCCCTCAAAATCTCCAACTGTTAAAATTTTATAGGATTGTGCTGTTGCTGTATGCATCCCACCGACGATCAGCACAACAACACAGATCATCCTCACCAAACCTGCCTTCATCAAATAATTAAGTAAAGAGTTATTTCTTCCCTTTGACGTAATCTGTCTTCAAAAGGTTTAAACTCATTACTTCCTTCATCGTTCTTTCCATGCCGTCAATAGTCCCGTCGAGGAATATGACGTTGCCCTGAGAGTTTTCAGCAAAGTGTTTGATCGCTTCTGTCCACATCGTAAACAGTATAACAGAGGTGTCCATATCAGCTTTTTGCATCTCTTCCGCCGCAGCCGACATACCTTTGGCTACTTCTTCGCGAAATAGGGCAATACCCTGCCCGCGCAATTGTGCAGCCTGGCGTTCGGCTTCCGCAGCTATCTTGATGGCATTACCCTCTGCCTCGGCAGCTTTGGTTTTGGTTATCAATAAAGCCTGACCTTCGTTCTCGGCAGCAGCTTTCAGGTTATTGGATGCTACCACCTGGCTCATCGATTTAAGTACCACATCATCAAAAGTTATATCGTTCAATTGCAGGTCTTGTAAATGATAACCCCATGTTTCTAACACCTGGTCGAGCTGTTCCTTTACATGCTCAACAATATCACGGCGCAGTGTCAATACATCAGCCTGGCGCTTGGTAGCCACGTAAGCCCGGATAGAACCTTCAATGGTGCGTATCAGCGCCTGCATCAGGTTGCGTTCATCAACAAATTTAAACGCCACGTTTTTAATGGTCTCTTCATTCTGGTCGAGTACCGAATAAAGCAGCATGGCTTTAAAATAAACATTCGCCTGGTCAATGGTCACCGCCTGGAACTCCAGCTCAACCGAGCGGTTCTGGACGGATATACGACTATAGATCTGTTCTATTAAAGGCATCTTCAGATTAAGGCCGGGGTGCAAAATACGGCGGTATTTGCCAAAAACGGTTATAACCGCGATAGTGCCCTGTTTTACAGTCACAAATGAGGAGAATAATACAACTAAACCGACAAAAACAATAATAAGGAGTGGTATGGTAGGGTTCATAAGTCAATAATTAAACAAATAAATATAGGAGATATTTTAGGTATGGAATTTGTTTTTTACAAAACACCAAACATTTAAGCTGATCAGCTATGAACTTAAAACGTACTTTCGGAGCCATCCTTACCACATTAGGAGTTATAGGATTAATATATACAGGGATAAACATTGTACAGCATGGCGCACATGCAACAACCTTGTTTGTAGTTGGCCTGCTCGGATTGATATTTTTTTTCTCAGGGATCGGCCTTATCAAAACTACTGCTGATGAGGTGAAGTGATCAATACTCCGATTGCGATGTTATTGGACCATTCTCATCGATCACCAATCCCGATTGCGGAAAGTCGGCTTCAGTAAGCAGTTTAATACGATTGACAACCCCGTTAAGCGTATCCGGCATTAAGCCATTTTCATGGGTTTGTTTAAATGCGATGATCCGGCCGCTTAAAAACTCCCCTTTCTTATTGAGATAAACCTTAAGCAGGGGCGCCATACCGCAGACCCCCATAACGCTCACACTTTTATAAGTACAGAAATTGCCCAGGCTATAGGCTATCAGCCGGTTCTTGTATTTCTCCATTGCCCTGCTTACGTGTGGTCCGTTACCAAGTACGATGTCGGCACCGGCATCAATAGCTGCATGGGCAAAAGCGTTTACGTCTCCCCTCTTTGCACCCAAGTACGACTCCATTTGATGGGGAACATGTTCATAAGCTGCTCCCTCGGCTCCGCCATGGAAAGACACGATAACCACATCGCATTGTTGTTTTAACTGATGGATGATATGTGTGGCATGCTCTGTTTGCAGTAAGGATACTGTGTGGGCATTAGGCGCAAACGCACAAAAGCCATATTTTATACCATCCTGTTCAAAAATTGTAGTTGGGCAGGTTTCTAAACCGGCATACCGGATATTATATTTTTGCAGGGTCTGTGTAGTGCTCAAGCATCCATTATCACCAAAATCGGTGATATGATTGTTGGCTACGCTAAGCAGATTAAATCCTGCATCTTTCAATACCTGCGCATACAGTGTAGGCATCCTGAAAAGGAATGCAGTTGTCAGTTTTTTCTTGTAAGTAGCCGGCATACCTGAATCTAACAAGGTACCTTCAAGGTTACCGAACACAATATCTGATCCTTTAAAATAAGGCAATGCCTGCTTAAAACTTCCTTTGGCGCTATCCGGCGGCAGCTTGCTTGAATCCGGATAGGCCGAGCCCAGCATAATATCGCCTACCGCGGCTATACTGATAGTATCGTGTTGCCTTGTCTTAATAATAACCGTATCAACTTTTTTGATTTGCGTTTTTTGATTGACGATAGCATTATTGGTAAGTGTTTTCGGCTGTTCGCAGCCGACAGATATTATTATAAGAATTGTAAATAAGGCAGGTAATTTCATTTCAAAAAAAATCCTTTCGGTTTGGAAAGGACTTTATATCAAATATTATTGTTGACCGCTACTACTGTTATCATCCGGCGATTCTTCCTCAAGCTGTTTCTTAAACGCATCCAATAAACGGCCGCCTTTATAAAAATACCGGCTGTAATATGCATCATCAAGGCTGCTTATGGCAACACCGCGCGATGATGCATGTGCAAAGCGGCCATTGCCCAAATAAATACCAACATGACTAATACTACGGCTATGAATTTTAAAGAAAACAAGGTCACCTTCTTTCAGGTCATCCTTACTTACAGGGCTAACCATGCTAAAAATATCGCGTGAGTTACGCTTGATGGTCAGATTAAATACTTTGCTGTATAATTCTTTTGTAAAAGCCGAACAATCTATGCCTTTTCTTGAATCGCCGCCAAAATGGTACGGGGTACCGATCCAGTCATATACAAATTGAAAAAGCTTAACATTAGAGGTGGTCGACAAAGCGACCCCCATTATTTGGGAGAAGTAATCTTTTATCAGGCTTTCCTGCTCATCCGGAGCCTTGTCTGCAGGCTGCGTTGTGGCGGGTTTTGTTTGTGCCTGGGTCATAAATACGCTCAGACATAAAACAATAATCAGGGTAATTTTCTTCATTTAATCTTTCTTTGTTGTTGTTTATGCAACAAATTAATTATTAAACCAGACGGTATAGTTCAGTGCTCGGCGACAAAACTATTCGTTTTTTTTCTAATTACAAATTAATGACAGACTATTTTTGTAAAAATCTTAAAAATTCCCTGCCCATTTGCTTGTACGGTGAAAAGTTGGCAAAGTTTCATTTTCTACGAAATATTTATAACAATGCTGTTGGGGTTTCGATATTTTCAAGGATATAGTTAGATTTGCGCTTCTTAAAAACAGTAAGAAAAATGAGCGTTCAGCAAATGAGTTCAATCGAGATAAATAAAGACACGTACCTGAAGTGGTATGAGGCTATGCTTCTGATGCGCAGGTTCGAGGAAAAGGCCGGTCAGTTGTACGGTCAGCAAAAGATAAGGGGCTTCTGTCATTTATATATCGGGCAGGAAGCAGTGATGGCAGGAGCAATGTCAGTACTGAAACATGAAGACAGCATGATAACCGCATACCGTGATCACGCACATGCTTTAGCCAAAGGCACTTCGCCGAACGCAGTGATGGCCGAACTTTAC
>JBQCEA010000636.1:0-2196 GCA_051960695.1 Mucilaginibacter sp.
CTGATCGGTCAAAATATCCTTACGTTGTCGAAACTCAACTTTATCGATCCTGAAACTTCAGAATTCGATAACAGTGTAACGGGTCAAGGTACGCCTTCTAATAGCGCACGGCAATATCTGCTCCCTAAATTCTATGGTATGGGCCTCGACGTAACCTTTTAAGAAACAGCAATAAGAAATTGAAATGAAAGCATTAAGAAATATAGCAATTCTGTTAGCTGCGATAACAATATCGACAGGCTGCAGAAAGCTGGATATTGCCCCTAATGATCAATATTCCAGCCTGAATTTTTGGACAACCAGCGCCAATGTATACAATGCGCTTAATAATAACTACAGCCTGATGTATAGCAGTAATTTATACTTTAACCTTGAGGGTACATCAGATAACGCATATTCAGCCAATAACAGCGATCTGCTTTTGATCGCCAGCGGTACTGCAAATTCTCTAACGTCTGAATTTGAGAGTGACTGGGCATACTATTATTCCGCCATCAAATCATGTAATGAATTCCTGGCCTTTGTTGACCAAAATAAAACATTGGATGCCGCTACTTTAGCGCGGCTGAAAGCAGAAGTTCGTTTTATCCGGGCTTTTGAGGATTTTAACCTCACTAAATGGTACGGTGATGTTCCCCTGATCAATGACAACATTACTGAAGACGAGGCGAAGGTAGCGCCCAAAACGTCGCAGGCGCAGATATATCAATTTATCGCCAGCGAAATGGATGCAATTCTTCCAGCCTTGCCTTCTAAGGACCAGTTATCTGCTGCTGAGAATGGCAGGATAACCAAAGGAGCCGCCCTTGCCTTAAAAGCGAGAGTGCTGCTGTATCAAGGCAAATGGTCAGACGTGGTGAGCGTATGTGACCAGCTTATGAATAACCAGGCTGTAAACGGTACATATTCACTGGCCCCGAATTATGAGGCTTTGTTTAACGATCCGCAAACTAACAAGTCGAATCCGGAAACGATATTGTCGCTTCAATATGTTCCTGCTACTACCCGTACATGGAACAACTTCTGGGACTTTGCTCCGAGAAGCGTTGGAGGACGTGTGAGTGCCCTTGCCCCAACACAGGAATTGGTGAATGATTATATTATGATGAATGGCGATAGCATTAGCCAGGCGGGTTCCGGCTATGATGAAGCCAACCCTTATGTCAACCGTGACCCAAGGTTAACTGCAACCGTTGTTTACGACAA
Organism: Mucilaginibacter sp.; assembly: GCA_051960695.1. Classification (GTDB taxonomy): domain Bacteria; phylum Bacteroidota; class Bacteroidia; order Sphingobacteriales; family Sphingobacteriaceae; genus Mucilaginibacter. Next base: position 1,207 of record JBQCEA010000636.1, read on the forward strand.
GTATTTCTGGAACAATGAAGGTAACGTAAACGGGCCAAGCAAAACCATTTACATTAAACCAGGAAGTGATCCTGTTCAGCCAGGATTGGATGAGTACAGTAAAACTTCAGAAAGCTCATCGCCAACAGGGTATTATTGGAGGAAATATTTCGATTACAGTTCTTTAGCCAATTTCCAGTCAGGTAATAATCTCCACTTATTCCGCTACGCCGAGATACTACTGGATTATGCCGAGGCAGAAAACGCGCTTGGGCAAATGAATGCCACTGTTTGGAGCCAAACCATTGGCGCACTTCGCGCCAGGGCAGGCTTTACTGATCCTAATGCCTTGAATTATCCGGGTAACAGCGATATGACGGTGATCATTCGCCGGGAAAGAAGGGTTGAGCTTGCTTTGGAAGGCTTGCGCACAGACGATATCAGGCGTTGGAAGATCGCAAATACTGTGATGAATGGTTACGTGCATGGTGCACAATTCTCTGGCGATCCAAACACAGACAATGGCTATATCAGGGCACAAAAAAGGCAGTTCAATCCTCAAAGGGATTATTTATGGCCGATCCCGTTGCACGAAACACAATTGGATAAAAATTTAACTCAAAATCCGGGCTATTAAACCTAATAAAAGAAATGATCATGAAACCGATATTCAAATTGGGCGCGCTGGTTTTAATTGCCATTGTGGCCCTGGCTTCCTGCAAAAAGGACGAACATCAACTTAATACAAATGTAAATGCCGTAACATCCCTGTCGGCACCTGCGGATCAGTCATCTTTTAAGCTCACCGCAGGCGGGGGCAACATAACATTTCAGTGGCAGGCAACATCCACTGCCGACCCGGTCTTATACGAAGTGGTATTTGATAAGACAAGCGGTGATTTTAGTCACCCGATTTATAAACTACTGTCAGACGGTGGCGGCGTACAGGCGCAGGCAACTGTTAGCCAGGATACATTAAATAAAGTCGCATCGCTGGCGGGCATTGCGCCT
>JBQCEA010000637.1:0-3883 GCA_051960695.1 Mucilaginibacter sp.
CTGGCCGCGTAAACTTAACCCTATCTCGTTATTATCATTTGGCGAATAGTTATTATGATCAACCACATTACCGATAAAATCCGGGTGACTTTGTCCGCTGGTTGGCGGTGCTGTAAAACCGCTAACCTGTTGTGTGTAAAGCCCGGGTAACTGGCCGGGCAGTGCATAGGTATAAAGTGATGCCGGCGTAGTGGTGAGCTGATTGGTATAAATTGTTGAAACTGACCCTAATACAGACCTTTGATCGGCTGTGCCATACAATACGTCAAGTTTTTCCTGTGATTTTAGATAAGCAGGTATCAGGCGTACACTAAGCGTTTCCGCGCCTTTAACCGTTATTTCCCGAACATAAAAGTTCTTATAAGTAAAGGTCAGTACATCGCCGGCAGCAGCTTTGATAACAAACTGGCCCTTTATATCTGTCGAGGCCGAATCCGTTTTATGCCTGGCAACTACGTGTACACCTTGCAGCGGTACGCCGTATTCATCCACAACGGTTCCGCTCACCTGCCCGCCCGAAGGGCCGCTTTGCGCTAACAAAACGTCACCTTTAATGATGATGGCCAGACAGATAACGAACGGCAGGAAATATTTTTTCAGACGACTACAGGCCGTCCTCTGAAATTTAAATTTTGTGTTTTTGCAAAAACGATTTAGCATAGTTTTGCGATTTTAGGTATGCAGGTTAAACTCGTTAGCATGTTTTAGGAACATTTAAAGTTGTATTCGAACGGACTTGATGTATTACCGTAACCAACTTTTACACTACCGGTCTTATCGGTAATGAAATAATCCATTTTGATGATCGTTTGCGTATCAGTAGTTCCGAAAAACGATTTCGGCCAGAAGGTGATCTGGTACTTTTTACTGCCATCAGGAATCTGAACCATCTTGGTTTTATCTGTCTGCTCGCAAACATTGATCGTTTGACCATCGCTGGTATAAGCTGTGGCGCACAGGTAAACTACGTCAGAATTTTTGAGATCTGTATCGGTTACTGTTCCGTCAAACGTCAAAGTAATATAGTCGTTATCCAGTGATTTGGGCGGATTAATGGTTGTAAGCTGCGGGTTACAGAAATCTATAAGTTCTCCGGTACCACCGGTAACTTCAAAACAGGTGTTATCCATTTTTACGCTGTAATAAGTTCCGTTTGAGTCACTGGTAAAACCATTCCCGCTATCTGTGATCACATAGCCCAACTTTACGGAGGTGTTGTTATTATCTGCCCCTACTTTTATTTTGATATTCAGGTCGCCTGTTATTTCTGCACCATTGTGTGTAAATGCTTTGTCGGTCTGGTACACTACCCACTCCATATCGTCGATAAGATTTGGCCCGATACCGAAGGTTTTTTTCATATCGTCGGGCCAATTCAGGCCATTGCCGTTTTTGGCGAGTGTGGTATTAGGCACCAGTACCATGTTCCCATTACCCAGGGTTTGGCTGGAGTAGGTAATGGTGGTGTTTTGTGCTGCTTTCCATCCTTTTGGTACCAGGAAGCCGAAGATGAGATAATCGGGCCCGCCATTGCCCACTGTAGGAATATCAATATGAACCATTATGGGCACTACCTGCCCTACTGTAGCGGCATCAGGCTGGTCGACGCCGGTGATGATCTCTCCGCAGCACGCTAATGCAACACCCAGGATGAGGAGCGCACATACCTGCCATATTCTCTTACCCTTAATGCGTAAATATAGTTTCATGCGTAAAACTGTTTTTAAACTGAATTAGTTAGATTTTTGAAACACATATACATAAGTGTTATTTGTGCAGCCCGGGCTAAATGTGATCGTCAGCTGCCTTGCTCCATTCACAATGGGAAAATTGAACGCCGTAGTTACGGGTGTTGCCGTTGCCGCTGTGAAAGTGATCTTGAACGGATACTTCGGATCGTCGAGCGCATAAGTACCATTCTGACTAACCAGGAAAGGCACCTTATTAACCAGCGTATATTTTCCCTGGTTAAAGTTGAGCCTGAACTGGCTAAAATCAACAATCGTTGTCAGGTCGGCCCCATTCCTGGTAGCTCTTATGATCTTCCAGTTGCCGCTAATGTCTTTTACTGATTCTGCAGCCGGGCCAATCTTTTCCATCTTGCAGGAACCAAACAAGGTCCCCAGCAATAATACCAGCGCCAGGCTTATCCTTGATCTATTACAAAAACGCTTCATTTTATTAGGACAAAAATTAATAACCAGGATTCTGCTTTAACTCAGGTGATTTCGCGACTTCGCTCTGGGGGAACGGCCACAGGTACATGGCCGGCCTGAAATTCCGCTGACGAACCGGGAAGGTTTTGTAGGTAACGGCATTTCCGTTACGGTCCACTTCCATACCCATTGTCATGATATTATCGGTTTGATCGGCTATTTTCCACCGGCGTACGTCCCAGAAACGCTGCTCCTCAAAGGCCAGCTCAATACGGCGCTCGTTCCGGATCTCCGTTCTCATCTGATCCTGGCTAAGCCCGGTTGGCAATTGGTAAGGGTTAAGACCTGCACGCTGCCTGATGGCTTCTATAGCAGCATAAACCTGGGCGGTTGGGCCTTCGTATTCATTGGCCGCTTCTGCATAATTCAGCAATATCTCGGCATATCTCATCAGTGGCCAGCACCGGTTCGACTTGTGCATGAAGTCGTTGGCTACAGCGCCAGGGTCCATCATTTTATTGGTGTAATATCCTGTACGCGTTCCGATGTTAACAGCATCCGGGCCTGTAGCGACGCCATTATATGTACCTATGTAAATATTTACCGGCGAAAAGCCTGCTTCGAGCCTGTTTTGCAGCATCGTTTGGTCGTGTATCACGATAAAGCCGAGCCTGGGGTCACGATTAGCATAAGGATCATGCGGATCGTAGCCGGAAGCCGGATCGGTTATAGGCAAACCATTTGCCATCGGAAATGCATCCACCAGCCCCTGCAGTGGAAACGCCCCGCTCTTTCCGGTACGTGACGGAGGGTCCCACAAGCTTTCAAAATCAACATTGGCGTCTCGCATCAGCGGAAATATGTATTCTGAATTGTAGCGTAATGTGAACAATTGCTGAAACCCGTTTCCAGGTGTCGAATTGTCGACATTCAAACCGTATGCACCCGAACTTATCACGGCTGCAGCTGCATCCTCAGCCAGTTTCCACCGGTTAGCATCATAAGCCGGATACCCAACATACTGGGCCAGATCGCCGGTTGCAATTGTTGTCCCGTTAAACAAGGGACTTGCGGCATATAATAATACACGTGATTTGAGCGCGAGACATGCTCCCTTAGACGCGCGGCCGTAATTTAAGCCGGATTGGGTCATTGGCAGCACTTGCGCCGCGGAATCACATTCGGATGTGATGTAATTCACACAGTCGGCATAGGTACTCCGTTTCGCGGGGATGTGATCAGTATAGGCGTATATCGTATCGCCAATCAGCGGCACACCTCCATAATGTTTCAGCAATATAGCGTAATACCATGCACGAAGGAACCTGGCTTCGGCTTTATATTCATTTTTACTAAATGCTTTTATTGGTGCACCAGGAAGATTTTTGAAGAATTGATTGACTGCCCTGATATTGTTGTAACAGATTTTATAGGCATCATCAGTTATAACAGCGGCATTTACAGTACCCGTTTCCCACTCAAGGGCCGTAGTGCCATTGGTTGTGGATACTTCGGCCTCATCAGAAGATGCATCCAGCCCACCATTGGTCACCTGCGCTCCTAAAGGCCCATATAAAAAGCGTCCCGGATTAAAACTGAACCCAGCGTTGCTATAAATATTGGATAAAAAGGCCACGGTATTGGCGCTGTCGGCAAAAACGCTTGTTTTCGATAGATTCGTGGTCTGCGTCTGCCCCAAAAAACCATCTTTTTTACAAGACACGAAG
>JBQCEA010000638.1:0-4567 GCA_051960695.1 Mucilaginibacter sp.
ACCATTTATTAAATCGTACCTGTTTGTGCATATAAGCGAACACGAGCAAACCGAGGTGCTGATGACAAGGGGCATTGCCCGGTTTGTATATTTTGGAAGTAAAATAACATCAATGCCCGACCGGCAAGTGGATGATCTGAAACTGCTGATGGCCAGCCCGGTTGAGCTTGAAATAACAGAAGAAAACTTGCTCCCTGGTGAAAAAGTGTCGATAAAAGCAGGCCCGCTCAAAGGCATGAAGGGAGAAATTATTTCATACCGTTCGCAAAAACAATTGGTTCTGCGACTAGAAAACCTTGGATGTTCTATTATTATCCATGTATCAGCATCACTGATAGATAGATTTTAACATTCAGCATCACTTTGTGAATAAGTTTTGTATAAGTCGAATGGCATTTTTTGATTTAATTTAATGCCATCATATTTTATTGCACCGCACTTTGATTAATTTTCCCAAAGTGCTTATAATTAATAAGTTATGCTTTTGACGGTGTGACTTACCGGGCGAAGCTGTGAATATACCCCTATATGTGTAGAATAGCTGGAATAATATCAAATAGGTTAAACGCAACCGAGATCCGCGACAAGGTTAAAATAATGTGTACGGTGCTTGAGCATGGCGGTCCTGATGACGAAGGTATCTTCGTCAATAGTAACGGACAACTTGTTTTTGGCCATCGCAGGCTTTCCATAATTGACCTGACGGCAAACGGGCACCAGCCCATGGCCGATGCAAAGGACAAAGTCTGGATAACTTTCAATGGCGAGATCTATAATTATCTTGACCTTAAACAACAATTGCTGTCACTGGGTGCGGTATTCCATTCCCATACCGATACAGAGGTGATCATACAGGCCTATATTTATTGGGGTATTGCCGCATTCTCAAAATTAAGGGGAATATTTGCCTTTGCCATATATGATACAATAAAGAACGTTACCTACCTGGTACGCGATAGTTCTGGTATAAAGCCGTTATACTACCATATCGGGAAAGAGCAGCTAAGTTTTGCCTCGGAAGTAAAAGCATTAAAAAAAGCCGGCATAGCTACCGAAACGGACCATACCTGGAAAGTACGTTTTCTGGCCTATGGCCATATTCCGGAACCGCACACCACCTTAAAAAACGTTTATAGCCTACCTAAAGGCCATTTCTTATGCTGGCGCCATAGTGATGCAACATGCGAGATGCACTCTTATCATGTATTCAGCCATAAAAAATGGATAACCAGTATTGAAGAAGCCCAGGATACTGTACGCACTTCATTATTAAAGGCAGTAGATCGGCAGTTGATGGCTGATGCACCTATTGGTGTATTTCTGAGTGGCGGTGTTGATTCGAGCTTATTAACCTTACTGGCTAATGAACAGCGAAAAACGCAATTAAAAACAATATCCATCTTTTTTGATGAGAAGGCATATGATGAGCGGATGTACCAAAACCTGGTAACACAAAAAATTGAAGGAGAAAAATTTGCGCACCTGGTAAAACAGTGCGATTTTGAAAGGCTATTACCGCAGATACTGGAAGACATGGATATGCCAACTACTGATGGCATTAATTCGTGGTTCATTAGTAAATATGCACACGAAGATGGGTTAAAGGCAGTTCTGTCAGGTGTTGGTGCTGATGAGTTATTTGGCGGGTATCCGTCATTCAACCGGATACAATATCTCAAAAAATTCAGGAAAGTTCCGGCAGGGGTATTTAATTCGGCAAAATACTTTACTTCAGACCGCTATAAAAAGATATCCTATTTAGCGTACAATCATCCGCTTGCAGATTACTTACTTTTAAGGGGGCACCACGCCCCTGCTGAAATTGCTGAGATACTGGATATAGACCTGCACGAAGTTGAGGACATACTATTCAGTGACAAACAGTTTCCGCTAACCGGCAAGTATAATGAAGAGAATGCTGCCTGGTTTGAGATTAATATTTACATGCAGAACCAGCTATTGCGCGATGCTGATGTTATGGGCATGAGCCATGCTTTAGAAATCAGGGTACCGTTTTTAGATGAGGATTTTAAATATAAAGTTGAAAGTATAGCTGCAAACATTCGGTTTGATAAACAACAACCTAAAAAACTGCTGATAGATAGCTTTATCAACGTTTTACCCCGGGCCGTTTGGGATAGGGCAAAAATGGGTTTTACATTCCCCTTGCAGCAATGGATGCGGCAAAATGCTCAAATAAGCAACTCCGCGTTTTATAAAGGAAAAAAGGCGAAAAGCATAATCAAAGGTTTCGGGAATAATACGATGCACTGGTCTAAAGTGTTTGCATTATATCAAATACAGCATCATGAGTAAAAAGATAATTTTACTCACCCTACAAACTTTTAGCACTACCGGGGGCATACAAAAAATGACCCGCACCCTTGCATATTCATTATATCATATAGCCAAACAAAAGAAATGGACCTTTAAGCTTTGGTCGGTTTATGATTCCCGGTATGATCTGATGGACCAGTATGTTCCAAAGGACAGTTTTGTAGCCTTTGGTAAAAATAAACTTAACCTGGGTATTACAACTTTACGCAAAGCAGCCAGCGCGGATATATTGATACTGAGCCATATCAACCTGGCACTAATAGGCATTATTATAAAAATGCTGAACCCTAAATGTAAAATCTGGCTGATTGCCCATGGTATTGAAGTTTGGAGGCCATTAAACTCAATAAAAATGAGTTTCTTGAAAGGATGCTGTCATAAGATAATTTGCGTAAGCAGTTTTACAAGAGACCAGATGATACATCTGCACAAAACCCAGCCCGATAAATGCGTGGTGCTTAACAATGCCGTCGATCCATTCATTAAACTGCCAACAACATTTTCTAAGCCGGAGTATCTGCTTAACAGATACAACATTACATCTGAAAATGAGGTGATCTTTACCCTAACACGGCTTGCGTCATCAGAACAGTATAAAGGCTACGAACAGGTAATAAAAGCTGTGAGCAAATTAAAATCGCGGTTCCCCGAGATAAAATATATACTTTCAGGTCAGTATGATGAAGCCGAAGAAGCAAGGATAAATGAACTGATAAACGCTTACCAGGTAAACGAGCAGGTGATATTGAGCGGTTTCCTTTTAGAATCAGAGCTGACTGACCATTTTTTATTAGCTGATCTGTTTGTATTACCAAGTAAAAAAGAAGGCTTCGGGATAGTGTTTGTTGAAGCGCTTGCTTGTGGCCTGCCTGTTATATGCGGCAATTCTGATGGCAGCACAGATGCAATAAGGAATGGCGAATTAGGAACAGCCATTAACGTAAATGACCTGGATGAATTGGAAGCTGCTATTGAGAATTATTTGAAGGAGCCATTGGTGATGTATAAAAGAAAACAATTGCAAAACCAATGTCTGCAATATTTTAATGAGCACGAATACCGAAGCAACTTATTACGATTGATAGACAATGAATTTACAGCCTGAGGAAAGCTGGGATATTGAAATAACGCCACAGTCAAATTATTTCGACCTGGGATTAAAAGATACATGGCATTACCGCGATCTGCTGTTGCTATTGGTACGACGGGACTTTGTATCATTTTACAAGCAAACCATCCTGGGGCCGCTTTGGTTCTTTATTCAGCCGGCTATTACTATTGCTATTTATACCCTGGTATTCAGCAAACTGGCTAAAATACCTACAGATAGTGTACCTGCACCTTTATTTTATTTAGCCGGTACAATTATCTGGAACTACTTTGCTGAATGTTTAACCAAAACTTCGACTGTTTTTAAAGATAATGCAGCAGTATTAGGCAAAGTATATTTCCCCAGGCTGATCATGCCATTAAGCATTGTAGTCTCAAACCTGATCCGGTTTGGCGTTCAATTTCTACTACTCATAATCCTTACCTTATTCTATTATTTTAACGGTGCCGGTATACATCCAACCATGTACATTTTACTTTTCCCATTGCTTATATTACTCATTGCAGCATTGGGGCTTGGTTTGGGCATGATCATATCGGCAGTTACCACCAAATACCGCGACCTGGCTTTTGTTGTTTCTTTCGGCGTACCGCTGCTAATGTATACTACAACTGTAATATATCCGCTTTCGGAAGCTGTGACCAAATATCCGGCCTATGCGTGGCTTATTAAATTCAACCCGGTTACTGCTGTAATAGAAACATTCAGGTATGGATTTTTAGGCAACGGATCATTCAGCTGGGGATTATTGTGCTACAGCGCTATATCCACAGCAGTTATATTGTTGCTGGGTATTATAATATTTAATAAAGTAGAAAAAACATTTGTAGATACTGTTTAATGGCTAAAGCAATACAGACAGAACATCTTTCAAAAGCATATCAATTGGGCGATTTTGGCACCGGAACCATCTCGCGTGATCTGGAACGAGCCTGGGCGCGTATGCGAGGGAAAGAAGACCCTTTTCTGAAGATAGGCGAAATAAACGATCGGTCAAGCAAAGGCTCTACTGATATTGTATGGAGCTTAAAGGATATCAATTTTGAAATTGAGCAGGGCGATGCGGTTGGTATTATTGGTCGTAATGGTGCGGGTAAAAGCACGTTACTCAAAATATTA
>JBQCEA010000639.1:0-4546 GCA_051960695.1 Mucilaginibacter sp.
CACCATGTCCTTAAAAGCATCACCTGAAAGGCCCAGGTTGAACGCAATTTTACGTGCCTGGAAAGGCTGCAAGCCTACTGCAGGATCTATCTCTTCTTTGAATATCAAATGCGGAGTGTGCTCTGCAACATGCTCAATGTCCATACCGCCTTCGGTTGAATACATCACGATATTACGGCCTTTAGCGCGATCAAGCAGTACGCTGATATAGAATTCTTTCGTTTCGCTTTCGCCGGGATAATATACGTCCTGAGCTACAAGCACTTTATGAACTTTCTTGCCCTCAGGGCCGGTTTGCGGCGTCACCAGCTGCATGCCTAATATGGCGCTTGCTTTTTCTTTAACTTCATCCAGGTTTTTGGCCAGCTTTACGCCACCACCTTTACCACGACCACCGGCATGTATCTGTGCCTTTACCACTACCCAGCTTGAATTTAGATCTTCTTTTAGTTTTTGAGCGGCTGCTACTGCCTGTTCAACGGTGTCGGCAACAATGCCTTCCTGAACTCTTACGCCAAAGCTTTTCAATATCGCTTTGCCCTGGTATTCATGAATGTTCATAACGGATGTAGAATTTGCGCCAAAGTTATGATTTTGTTTCACAAAATCAGGTATCAGAGACTGGAGATCAGAGATTAGTTTTATTTTGTTACAATAGCTATAAAATTTATGGCCCTAACCTCTAATCTCTAATCTCTAATCTCTAAATTAGCCCCATGCTCAAAGCTCATTCTATCTACAAATCATACGGACAGCTTAAAATTTTAAAAGGGGTCGACCTGGAAGTTAAAAAAGGCGAAATAGTGACCATTTTGGGAGCTTCAGGAGCAGGTAAAAGCACTTTGTTGAATATTTTAGGCACATTAGATAAGCCTGATTCGGGTGAGGTAGTAATAGGTAACACCAGCGTGGGTAAGCTGAGCAGTAAAGATCTGAGCACATTTAGGAATCATAAGATCGGGTTTGTTTTTCAGTTCCATCATTTACTTGCCGAATTTAATGCTATTGAAAACGTATGTATCCCGGCATTAATAGCAGGCGAGTCAAAGAGCAATGCAGAAAAAAGGGCCTTAAAATTGTTGGAAAGACTTGGCTTAGCGGAACGCATCAGCCATAAACCATCGCAATTATCCGGCGGGGAGCAGCAAAGGGTGGCTGTTGCCAGGGCGCTGATCAATAAACCTTCCCTTGTATTTGCCGATGAACCATCGGGTAACCTCGATTCGGCCAATGCAAACGAGTTGCACCATGTATTTAAAGAGCTGCGTGATGAGTTTGACCAAACTTTTGTGATCGTTACCCATAATGAGCACCTTGCCGAACTTTCTGACAGAAAGATACTGATGAAAGACGGGCAAATAGATCAATAATTCATGTTTACGTTAATTACAGCGGCCAATTCTTCGGCCGCATATAAGCTAAAAAATACGCTCGCGGGAAAGGATGTATTGATGGGTGATTACCTTGATCTGCCGGAGGTATTAGTAAAGGCTGGTAAGGTAATACAGCTGCCCGATCCAACCCACGCCAGTTATGCCCATCAGATGCTTACGCTTTGTTTGAACAAGAATATCAGCAAGATATATGCATTACGTAAAGAAGAATTTGATGCGTTACTTAATACGAAACAGTTGTTTTCTGAATATGGGATTGATATTTTAGCAGCCGATGATAAAATATAGTGACCTGGACGAACGGAAAGAGGCTTTTATATTTGAGCTGGATAATGTGCTTTATCCGGAAAAAGACTATTTATACCAGGTTTATTATCTGTTTACCAGTTTGCTGGAATACACCGGACTGGCAGACGCCAAAGAGGCAACGGCTTTTATGGTAGATACGTATCTGACAAAAGGAAAGGATGCGGTATTTGATAATTTAAAGAAAAAGCTTAACCTTGAAGAAAAATACAGGGAGAATTTTAACCATCTGAATAAAACAGCTCAACTCCCTTTAAAGCTTTTGCTGTATAAGGATATGTTGAAATTGATGCAGGACATTGTGGTTGACAGGAAGAAGATATTTATTGTAACTAACGGCGACCCCGAGTTACAATTGAATAAAATAAAACAGGTGGAGTGGAATGGCCTTGAGTCATATTTAACCTGTTATTTTGCCAACGAAATTTCTCCCAAGCCTGAAACAGATAGCATTGACTGGCTGATACAAACCCATAATTTACAGCGGAGGAATATGCTGATGATGGGCAGTTCCGACATAGATGTGCAATGTGCCGAGAATTGCGGGATAGATTTTATCAGGCTGGCTGAATATTAATTTACTTAGTTATAACATATTAACTTATATTTTCGTTAAAACGAACAACTCATTTTCTGTTCAAATCGATCAAAGACATGAAAAAAATATTTTACTCTCTTATCATACTTTCGGCGATGTTGCTTTCAGCGTGTCATCACGAGAAGGTGACCCCGGTAGTAACAAGTCCCGATCAGCCGGGCTCAACATTGGATAAGATCAAGGATTCGGTATTTCTTTATGCCAAGGAAGATTACCTGTGGTATAATTCATTGCCTTCTTATGCGGCATTTCAGCCGCGGTCATATAGCGACCCGGACGATAAAACAGCCCTAACTAAAGAGTTGAATAAGATTTCGCAAATTGCAATAAACCCCAACACCAATCAGCCTTATGAGTATTATGCACCGGATCCCGGTCAGGCCAAATATTCATTTATTGATGATGGGGCAGTAGCAGCGGAATTGAATGGCAACCGGGGCGATTTTGGTTTTGGCCTGCAGTATTATGACGTGGATGATATCCGAGTAACTTATGTTTATCCGGGTTCACCTGCTGATCAGGCAGGACTCAAACGCGGCTACCGCATTACCAGCATAAATAACAGGACTGCGCTTTCTTTTGATACGAATGGCTACGGCGATAACAGCGGAAATAACTACAATTTCGTAGTAAATGCTTATGAGAACAGTAATACCATTTCGCTGGTGGTAACCAAGCCGGATGGCTCATCATATACTCCTCCAACCATTTCGATAGCCAACTATACCGTTAACCCGGTTTTAACTTATAAAACTTTTGATGAAGGCAACGGACATATTGTCGGCTATGTAGTTTTCAACAGCTTTACTTCGGAAGATAATGCATTGCCTCAATTAAATACTGCTTTTAGTTATTTTCAGTCGCAAAATGTTACTGACCTGGTTGTGGACCTGCGCTACAATGGCGGCGGTTATGTTTTAACTGCTGAAGACCTGGACAACATGATCGCTCCGGCATCCAAAACCGGAACGCTGATGTACAATACCTACTATAACGATATTTTAACAAACGGTAAAGAAGTATTGCTGAAAAAGCAATGGCGGAAGGACCCAACTACCGGACAAGATTACAATTATGGTCAGTTTGACTATTCGGTTGCAGGAAATGCTGTGAATTTTGCCAAACAGGGCGGATTGAATGTAGGCCGTGTATTCTTTATCATTACAGGTTCTACAGCTTCAGCCAGCGAGTTAACTATCAATAATTTGCGCCCGCAGATGGATGTGCAGTTTGTTGGCGAAACCAGCTATGGCAAACCGGTAGGCTTCTTTGATATCGATATTAATAAATACCAGATGTATATACCTGAGTTTTCTGTTAAGAACTCAGCCGGCCAGGGTGATTATTATGGGGGCTTTACACCGGGTGATCCGGGATTTCCGGGTATAAAAGATATTGACGATATGACCAAAGATTTTGGCGATCCAACCGAAGGCTTGCTGGCACATATATTAAATTATGTGAAAAACGGCAGCTATACCGCATCAGTTCAAGGCCAGACCGTACAGAGCTTACAATCAAAACGCACAAGCTTTGCTTTGACAACCCGGCAGCAGATAGCCAGAAAGTTAAACAACAAAGGCTTCAACATGATGATCATGAACAAGAAGCTTAAGCTAAGAAAACAGATGTGATCTTATAAAGAATAGATGAAAGCCCGCCAAAATAATTGGCGGGCTTTCTTGTTTTATTAGTCGGCCAGTTCGCGCAGATCGACAGGCACCACTCGCGATATACCTTGTTCAACCATGGTAACGCCATAGATAACATCGGTGCTGGCGATCGTTCTTTTATTGTGGGATACGATGATAAATTGCGACTGCCCCGAAAACTCACGTATAATATTGTTGAACTTATCGATATTGGTATCATCAAGAGGGGCATCAACCTCATCAAAAATACAGAACGGGGCAGGCTTTAACAGGTAAAGCGAGAATAGGATAGCAGTTGCTGTAAGTGTTTTCTCGCCGCCTGAAAGCTGGTTAATAGACAACGGCCGTTTACCTTTTGGACGAGCGATGATATCGATGTCTGATTCCAAAGGATTCTCCGGATCTAAAAGTATCAGGTCGCAGGAATCCTGCTCGTTAAATAATGATCTGAATACTTTGATAAAGTTCTCACGTACATTGTCAAACGCCGACATGAACTTCTCCCTTGCCGTATCATCGATCTCCTGTATGGTTGCTAATAAGGAGGCTTTGGCTTCGCCGAGATCTTTCTTTTGCCCTTGTATAAACTCATAACG
>JBQCEA010000640.1:0-6698 GCA_051960695.1 Mucilaginibacter sp.
AGAATATATAGCCGTTGAGGCACGTAACCTTGCACCACTGCCTGCAGATATTGACTTCACAGTGGGCGCTGCTCTCGTGATGCCAGGCCTCACCGCGTGGCAGGGATTGTTTGACCATGGCCGACTTCGTTCCGGACAAAGCGTCATTGTACACGGTGCTGCTGGTATAGTCGGTTCAATGGCGAGCCAACTTGCACGTGAGGCCGGCGCTTATGTTATCGGTACCGGACGTGCTGCCCACCGTCAGACAGCACTCGACTTCGGTGCGCACGAGTTCGTTGACCTTGAGAATGACAACATGGAAGATATGGGCGCGGTCGACCTGGTTTTCGATGTTTTAGGTGGCGACATCGCAAAGCGGTCTGCAGGCTTGATCCGAGCCGGGGGAACCTTTGTAACGATCACCGGACCAATCGAGGTCGGACCAGCCAACATATTGGCTATTGACTTTGTTGTCGAATCCGATCGTAATCAATTGACTGAACTCATCCAGCGAGTCCGCGATGGACGTTTGCGAACGAACATCGGCGATGTAGTTAGCCTGGATGATGCGATTGCCGCACTCAGTGCGCCGGGGCGACAGAAAGGAAAGACGATCATCCATATTCGCCCATAAACAAATGGGCACTGGACAAAGTTGGACCCGTTTAAAGAACCCCAAAAGAAGATCAAACTATCATTAATCTGATCTATTTCAGAAACCTATTTCTGCAGATAGATCAGCTGTCCCAGATGCGTACTCAGGTGATTGGTGCGATTGATAACAATATTGAGCTTATTGCGATGCGGCTCTTTGGCAAAATCCTCTTCCGATACTGAATTATGCCGGGTAAACCATTCGTCAGCCTCCATTGCATCGATATGCTGGTCAAGTGTTTCACTAACCTTTTTCCAGTATTCGCGAAGGGTTGCAGTTGCCGGTTTAGACAATCCTGACTTATCCGGATTTTTAACAAATACTTCCTCGAGTTCAGGATATAATTTATCTCCGAAATCTAATAATGGCAACATTGCATCATGAATTGCGGCCATATGCCCGAGTAAATATATACCCGTATTACGGCCCGGGGCTGTTTCCGTGGCAAGCTGTTCATCAGAAAGCCTATCCAGAAGAGCATTAAAACGCGAGTTCTGGAGTTGCCAGTTGGATATCGCCATCTTGATAAATATCTCTTTTTCGCCAGTAGCGGGTTGGTTTGAATTTTTTTCCATGGTGCCGTGTGAGTAGTCAGTAAAGAATTTCAATAACTGCGGTTCAAATATCCACGTCGGGGCTAAAAGTTATAACATGCTTATGTAAACTTTCGCGGCTTTGATGGCAATTCACTCCGACTGTCTCAAACCACACAAAAGACAACTCTTTTATCTTCATTCTGTTCTTTTTCTACTTAAATATTTGCGTACAGGAGTATCGTATAATATCATTACCAGGTAAGCAAATAAAGACAGTCCAATTAACCCGACTATAATGATCACAGTAAGTTTGCCTGTACTGGGATGATAAGTAGCATAATAATTACCGAACATCCACATTACCGCATAATGTGTCATATACAATGGATACGACAACTTACCTGATAAGATACAAACCTTTCTTAATCCTGTCGCTAGTGTTGTGCCTGCTCCCAATGCAACCAATAGCGGGAAATAAAATATCACTACCAATGGCTCGCTAAGCCAGTTCCACTTTGCCGAAAACGGCATCAGGAAAGCCAAAAACAATAAAAATGACAAACCGATAAAGCCGAGTTTATTTTTAATAATGAGATTGAAACGATAGATCAGCAATCCAGCTAAAAAGGAATATGAAACACGTCCGCCTCCATCCCAAAATGTACCGCCGCTCCAGCCGCCCATTAAATTACCTGAATGATGTGCGATATAGAAAATAACCATTGCAGAAATAATGGTCAATCCCAACAGATAAGGTTTGCGGATACGGCATAGGATAAGCGCATAGAAAATATTAGCCACATATTCCCAAAATAACGACCATGCAGGCGCATTAAAACTGAACAGGTTAAAAGCCCTGTCAGCAATAACGGGAAATGGAATAAGCAGCAACGATAAGATAAATACCAGTGCTATCTTTCCTGCGCTGTATAATGCCAAATGACCGCCAAAAGGATCGAAAAGAAAAGCCAGCAAGCCTAATACCGATCCGAAGATCACTAAAGGATGCAGGCGTATCAATCTTGACTTAAAGAACTCCAGCATGCCCATTTTGCCAATGCGGTCATCATAAGCGTACCCTATAACAAAGCCCGAGAGACAAAAAAAGAAGTCGACCGCAAGAAAGCCATGTCCAATAAAATTTTGGCTATAATCAGAATAGGCTATTTCCATAAAATGAAAAGTAACCACGGCGAGAGCCGCTATTCCGCGTAACCCGTCTAAAACTACAAAATGCTGTTTGGTTTTTAAAATACCAGTATCCAATTTTTCCACAGGGCGCAAAATAGGAATTTATTTCAGCAAGTATTAGAGCTGAACATTCTCGCCATATCCGGGTATGCCATTGGAAACGATAGAAGGTTGTTATGAGAAGAGTTAAATCAGTACTCTAATTCAAGGTCATACCGCTGTTCGGTGAGGCGTTTATCAAAAGCGGTTGAGGGCTTCCTTTCCGTAAGCCTGAATCCATACTTTTCGTACAGCGCTGTAGCGGTAAGCTGTTCATTAGTAGTCCATAAATAGGCTTTTTTGATACCTTTTTCTTTCATGAAGGTTATAAAAAGGTCCAACAACCTTTTCCCCAGACCTATACCCCTGTACTGCGGAAGAAAAATGAAATAGCGCAGCTGAACGCTTTGGTTCCTATTTACACAAGCCAGAAAGCCGACTATCTTTTGTTCATGCACACAAACCCAAACCCGGTCCCTCGCTGGTTTATATTGATGTGCAAACTGGCCAAGGCTTTCAAGCACATAACCTTCAAAATTTATTCCGTAACCACATTCATGAGCATAAATATCACCATGCAGATAAGCAATATACCCCAGGTCACCGGGCAGAAGCTCTGTCCGGATACAAATATCCTCCAATGATACCTTTTTTTGCACCTTTATGCTGTCAGCAATATTCATATACAAGTTAACACAAGAAGCAGATTTATTCAAGGATATATACTAAGAACTTAAGCCATTAATTCATGTAAAAACTCTCTGCTCAATGGCTTTATAATGAAGGAATTGATAAAAGAATAGTTTTTTGAACGCTTAATGTCATTGGGATTAATAGATGAAGAAACAATATAGAGTTTAATAGCTTTGCGCAGTGAACTATATATTTTTTGATATTCTTTCAGAAAATCCCAGCCGCTGTATTCGGGCATGTTCAAGTCCAAAAATATATAATCAGGCAAATTATCGCTATTTTCTTTGTTCTCAATCAGGTAGTTAAGTGTGGCTTTACCATCTGTGCTGGATATCACCTCCTCAACCGGACTATATTCCTTCACCATCAATTGTGCGATCTTGTGATACATCATATCATCATCGATAAGGATTAGTTTACTCATATGTCAACGGAATATGAATTAAATACAGGTACTACAATTTAATTGAAAGCATGTTTTACAATATTGCACATATAATTAACTTGATTAGTACGCGCTAAAAATTGCAATATTGTTATGTATTTAAACTTTTATCTTTTTCCACTTACCTGTCCTGAATAAGAGGTAACTGCCGACAGAAATACAGGTTTGCGCTATGGGAATAGCTATGAATACACCTGTTATTCCCCACCCAAAATATTTTGCAAGCAACTAAGCCACAGGTACCTGGAATCTCCAAAATCCAATGAAATTGATCTTGGTGGTTGTCCATGTATCGCCCGCACCGTTAAAGGCGCTCATCATTACCATACCCACTCCGTAAAAAACGTATCCGGGACTCATGATGCGCAATGCCGTAGCTGCAATGTGTCGCACGCCGTCGTCATTTGTAAAAAATGCCGCCATATAACCACATGCAAGCATGTTAATGATGGTAACGAGCGCCATATACATTACATTATATTTAATGGTTTTGTAAACCGAACTTTCGGCTCGTTCCAATTCTTTTGCGCCCAGGTTTTGCCCAACCAGTGTAGCGGCAGCATTGCTCATACCCCAGGCAGGTAACATAAAAAACATCATAAGGCGTATAGCGGTCTGATATCCGGCCGAGCCTTGGTCGCCTCCGGAGGTTGCAACCAACTCAGCTAAAAAGATCCAGCTGCATGAAGCTATGACGAACTGGAATATACCAGGCAGGGCTATCTTTGTTATTGTCCTGATATGCTCCCAATCAGGTTTTAGGTAAGCAAGGTTAACCTTAATAATATTCTTTCCATTAAATAAATGGTATAGCTGGTAACACACTCCTATTCCGCGGCCTATAGTTGTGGCAATGGCTGCACCGGTGAGCCCAAACGCCGGAATTGGCCCCAGTCCCCTTATGAATAGCGGACACAGGATAATATTGGCCAGGTTCGCTATCCATAAACTGCGCATAGCTATAGCCGCGTTGCCCGCGCCCCTGAAAATACCGTTGATAAGAAAAAGCAATACGATGATAATGCTTTCGCCCATCATGATGCGGGTAAAGTTTGTCCCCAGCCGGGCCGTTTCCGCTGAAGCGCCCATGATCATTAATATCTGCCGGGCGAAATAAAACCCGGCCGCACCAATTATAATATTGATGATAAGCGCAAGTGTGACCGACTGCATGCCTGACCGGGCAGCATCGGCATAATTATGTTCACCTACCCTGCGGGCAACTACGGCAGTCGCCGCCATGCTCATCCCTATCGCCAATGAATAAATAATGGTCAGGACAGACTCTGTAAGACCAACTGTTTTGATAGCGTAACTGCTGTTAGGTAAATGGCCTACAAAGAAAAGATCGACCAGGGCGAAGACCGACTCCATCACCATTTCCAGCATCATAGGTATGGCTAATAGTAGAACTGCCCGGCGTATGCTGCCCTTTGTAAAATCGTGATTACCGCCTTTTAAAGCCTGTTTTAAAAGTGTGTATGTTTTAGATAGCTTGCCTGTAGCAGCCGGTTGAATCGTTGTCATGAAAAATAGAATAAGTTAAAAAGATGAAACCAATCAGCAGAGATCGCTGAAAAACATAGACCGGAGTTGTAGCCCTCGGCTTTAAAACCTAAAACAGACTGCTGCTATTTTCATGACGCGGCGTTTTGTTGGTTAAACAAATATGAATATTATATTTACAATCTGAAGAAAAAACTTTCCAATAACCTAATTTAAAACCAATTATGAAGATCCTTTACTTTTCACTTGTTGCACTGGCACTTGCTTCGTGTACACAAAACAAATCTGAAACCACTGCTGCAAATACAGAATCGCCACTGAATGGTACCTGGCGCCTGGTTAGCAGTAAATCTATCGTAAAAAAAGACACTACCGATACCTCGCCAAAGAAAGGTACCGAAACATTAAAGATCTATAACGATACGCACTTCGCTTTTTTTAGCCACAATACTGATAAGAGTGTTGCAGCTGCTTACGATTCCGGTGCGGGGACATATACGCTGAACGGTGATAACTATACTGAACACCTGAAATATTGCAGTGAAAGGGAATGGGAAAATCACGATTTTAACTTTACAATGAAAATGGGCCATGACACCATCACCCAACGGGGCGTGGAAAAGATCGATAGCTTGCATGTTGACCACATCATCATTGAAACCTACGCAAAGGTAAAATAAACCAAAACCGGCGCACGGCGTTTGATAAACAAACCCCTTTCATTATGCCTGATATTCGTCAAATAGCCGACCGCCTGGCGCAATTATGCCGCAAACAAAAGTTTGTTGAAGCTTACAAAGAATTATATGCCGAAGAAGCTGAGAGCATTGACCCGATGTACTCGGGCATGCTCCCGGCTAAAGGCCTAATAACATTGATTGAACGCGAGAAACAATTTCTGTCTAAAACCAATATACATACCATAGAGGTTTCTGAACCATTAATAGCTGGCAATCATTTTGCCATTAGTATCCACATGGATTTTACCATGGAAGACCGCGGGCGAAAAGATGTGAAAGAACTTTGTGTTTACCACATAAAGGATGGTAAAATAGTGCGGCAGCAGTTTTTTATAGATTAAACCAACTGCTATTACAATACTTGTTCGTTATATAACTTTTGAAGTGTTTGTTGTGGGTCTTCACAAAGGCCTGGATGTACTTTTGAAGTTTGCACCACAGTACTGCGCGTAGCTGTAAGCCAGCGGAAGCGGGAAGCCATATCCAACTGGGCTATAGGCCCACCCTCTTTATTACCTTTACATATTTCGGCAAAAGCATGTAAATGTGCTTTTATTTCGTCTATATCTGCCCGGCCGGAGAATGAGCAAAGACGGTTTTCGTCGACAGAACACATACATTGCAAGAATTTAAGTGACGGACAATACAAGATCACTCCTGTATTCAGGAATTCCTCCCGTTCAACCCGCGGAACTACACGGATAACTGCGTACTCAAATAAATTATTCCCTTGCATGCTTTGCTTCCTTTACAAAAATATCTGATGCAGCGATACGCGTTTCTAAAAACTGTGAATATACAGCACGCACCTCATCCGGACTCTCTAACCATTCTGCTTTGATCCAGTCATCCGGCACAATGGATACGATACTTCTGATACGTTCAGGCGTTAATATCGACTTAAATTCTAT
>JBQCEA010000641.1:0-2189 GCA_051960695.1 Mucilaginibacter sp.
CTGCGCACTTTAAGGTTTGGTCGGTTTTGGGATCGGCAATACCGAATACAGGTGCCAGGATATATTCTTGTAAAATGGCTGCATCCAGGTTACTGGCAGCGCCTTTATTGATATAGGTATGCGGTCGGGCCGTCAGGTTATACCATTTGCTGTTAAAGTACAGGCCCAACTTGTGGGCAGACTGCGGAAATACTTCTTTCGACGACAAATGGATATCAAAATGCTGCTTTAGTTGCTCAAACAGAACCATTTTATCCACCGGTTGCAAGGGAATAACCATCCTATCGTATTCTTCAATGCGCAGCTGGTCTGTGGCCATATAAAGCGACGAAATGGTATCAAAGGCTACAAGTCCTTTTGCGCGTTGCTCAACCGCAAGCCGCGCCGACGATTCAATACGGTGGTGCCCGTCGGCCAGGTAAACAGTTTCAATCCCGGCGAAGGCATCAACCAGTTGCTTTAGCAATCCTTCATTTTCTATTTTCCATAACCTGTGCTGCCCATGTTCATTACCGATCACGAACGAGGGCCCCATTTCAGCCCTTACTTCGGCAATAATGCGGTTTATGGTAATATCTGGCGCGTAGGTTAGTAATATCGGGCTGCCCTCCAGTCCGGTATTTTGCCTGTAGTTCTTTAAGCGGCGCACGCTATCGTCGAAAGTAAGTTCATGGATCTTTATTGCGCCGCCTATGTAATCCTCCAGCGATGTTAGCGCCCAGATACCGGTTTGCCGGTAATTTTCCCGTATCACTTCGTAAACATAGATACCAGGTGTTTGCTCGCGCCGCAGTTTATCGCCTTTCAGCAAGGCTGCCAATTCCTGTTTTATGTCAAGATAGGCACGGGCCTGCCCTTCCGGAGTTTCGGGCCTTTTCCTGGCACCTGTTTCGAGCAGGGTTTTTAGCGGCGCCAAAACATCTTCTTCGCCCGCAACAGACTCTACCTGTGGCGTAGTATATATTAATTTATTGGCATAGGATGGATTGGGCCACACCGCTCTGAAAGGACGTATCTGCGCCATAAAGACATGTTATAGGTATAAGTTTATAAGTTGGTTAGCAGCAATTTACCGCTGACGGCAAGCTACTAAGAAATACCTGTATTAATAGCAGCAGTGTAAAATTTGACATTCGCCGAAACTGTATTGATAAACCCTCGGCCCGGTTTTGTGTTTACTTGTTAGATATAGCAAAAAAATGAGCAGAGCATTTGTTAAAGAAGGTGAAAGTGACCAGCTAAAGGATATTGAACCTAACATGGGATCGCTCCTGTTTTTTCTCAAACGTGAGAACGGCAGTGCCGTGCGGAACCTTAAGAGCCGTTTCAGCGAGAAATTTCAGCGCGAGGTGCATGACATGAGCGACGGGCTTACCTATGGCCTTAACGATAACAACCAGTGGCAGGTTTACCTGGATTAACCCAAGAGCATATTTAACTATGGGGTTGGAAAGATTTATTAAAGCGCAGGAGCGCGACTATGACCAGGCGTTATCCGAGATCAGGAACGGACGCAAGGTGAGCCATTGGATATGGTACATCTTTCCGCAGATCGCAGGCCTCGGCTATAGTGAAATGTCCCAAAAGTATGCCATTAAAGACCTGGCAGAAGCAAAGGAATACCTCAATCACCCGGTTTTAGGAAAAAGGCTGATCATGATCAGCAATGCCTTGTTACAGCACGATAAAAGCGCACTCAGCATTATGGGCAGCCCTGACGACCTGAAGCTGCGCTCATGCATGACCCTCTTTTCATTAATACCCGGTGCCGACTCTGTATTTGAAAAAGTGCTGAAAAAGTTTTTTAACGGGCAAAAGGACCCTGCCACCCTCCAGCTTGTTCAATAATGACAACGATCAGCAATCACGATCTGGGCCGGGCATTTGGCCTCTATGCCGAACTCCTGCAGTTACACGGAAAAGATGAGCGCCTGTCCGACTGGTTATCCGGTGCGGCTTACCGCATCCGGCAAATGGAAGAACAGGTGGGTTCGCTTTCTCAAGACGAACTGAAAAGTTTATTCCGGCCGGAAATTATAAATGTCATTGATGAGGCGAAAGCAAAGGGCAATATTGAAGCGCTGGATGAACTGGTTCAGTTAACACCTGCCGGCTTGTTTGATATGATGCGGATCAAGGGCCTGGGCGGAAGAAAATTGCATGTATTATGGAAAACAGCAAAAATAGAT
>JBQCEA010000642.1:0-2714 GCA_051960695.1 Mucilaginibacter sp.
TATCTGCCATTACTGTAATTCCGTACCTTCAATTTTATAATAAGGATATACATAATTGAACCTCGAATTTGTGGTCCGCACGGTGTAATTGATGATAAGCAGGATCACACCGTTTACTTCGTTGCTATCATCAACCACCACACTTTGCAGATCTATCCGGGCTTCATAAAACAGGATTGCCGTTGTAACCAGCTCTCCGATATATGTTTTAAACGTGGTGTTCATCGGCTCGAAAAGCATCTCATCCAGGTTGCAACCATAATCAGGTTCCATTACCCGTTCACCTTTCCGGGTCGATAACAATATTTGCAGGCTGCGCTGGATATCGATCTCATCGCTCGTCATCTCCACCACGGCGTTGAACTTGTCGAACGTTGGCGGAAAGCTCCATCCTGTGCCCAAAAATGAATTGTCCATATCAGCCTCCTATGATTACTGTCGGGCAACCTATGATGATCGAACCGCCGTGTGCGGTACTATCGCCCATCCGGGCTGCCGGTTTATTATTGATCATTACTGTTGATGAACCCATAATAATGCTGTCTGTAGGTCCTACGCAAACACACATATCACCTACAGTAGATGCGGGCATCCCGCCAATTAGGACGGTGGGTGATCCGGGCGGCATAATTGGACCGCCAACGTGAGGTACCAACCCAGTTACCATCGGGCAAACATGCATATCAGAAACACGGGCAGCTAAAGGCATATCAAATCAGTTTTAAAATCAATTTATCGTTACCATAGTCCCTTTAATCGCCAAAGTGCCGTTGGCAGTCAGGTTCATATCAACAGCACTTTGAATGGTGAGCGATGACGCATTCATTGATACCGAATTACCATGTTCATCTTCCAGGGAAACTACGTCGGATGATTCATCAAGCGTCACTTTTTTACCTGCAGGGGTTTGAATAATGAGTGAATTATCCGAGTCATTAAAGATCATTTTGATGCCGCTACGTGATATATAGCCCTTTTCGTCATTCTGATCAGAGGCCTGCAGCGGGGCGGGTTTTGCACTGCTGTTCAGCATGCCCAATATCACGGCATATCGTGGGTCATTATTCAAAAAGCCGACAATCACTTCATCGCCAATTTCTGGCAGGAAAAAGGTACCGCGGTTGTTGCCTGCGTCGAGCGTGGCAATGCGTGACCAGATGCCATCTTCATTCGGGTCGATTATAGGCAGCCGCACGCGTATTCGGTTTTCGCCGTCGGGGTCATTTTCCAGTTCAGTAACTATACCTATCTGTAAACCATTTATCATGGGCAGCATACCGGCTGCAGGTAACGAATTAACTTCCGGCTGAGTAGTGAATGACTCATTGGATAAACCAAATTGCACATCTGTGGTCCAGTTGCCATTGGCTACTTCCTGCCGTACGCCCGATACAAAAACCTTTCCGTTAAAGCGTTCGCCGACACCGCCAATATTGATCAGGTTGCCGGGTGTTATCGATCCATAGCCCCGGAAACGTACCCTTCCCCGGCACCGTGATAATACCGCTTTCTGGAACATTGAATCAGCCAGTGATTGCAGCTCATTTTCGGTTAGTTCTTCACCTGCAAACACATCATATTCTGATGTGCCAAATGAGCTGGCCAGATCCGATCCCGAAAGATTGCCGTTTTCTTCAATATCAGGCGCATTAGCTGTTACTGTATTGATCTGCTGGTTTGCCTGGTCCCAGGTGCTGGCATTCAGCGCCTCATATTGGTTTCGCACATCCAGTCCGGCATCAAACTCATAGATCGTTGCTCCGAAAACGGCGTCCAAAACCGTCGACCGGTTAAAGTCAGGTTTGGCTATGGTTATACTGCCAGCATTTACATAACAATACATGCTGTTGGCATCAAGCCTTGAAACAATAAAATCCCAGTCGGTGCAATCATATTGAACAATAGATTCTAAGGTCGCCTGGGTATCGCTAATGTTTGAGGATAAGCCGTAAGTGCCAATAATGTCGCTGAATACATCGCTGTCTTTCTGGTTATAGAAATATTTGTTCTTGCGGGCAATGGTCATTTTGATCGCATTATCCCGGCATTCTAAGATCAACAACGGCGAGCTGTCATTCCTGATCTTTAAGCTGTGCTTGATAATGATACCACTGAAAATTTGCTCTTCGTCATTGTTATAACCTATCCAGATCTCGATAGGTGAACAAGGAATAAAAGTCTCTTCATTACTGATGGAAAAGTCCTGCTCTGCAGCGTTGCCATCATAGATCATTATTTTAGCCGAGGGGATACGGTTTATTTCATTAGTAATGCTGATAGATGCTACCTGGTATTGCGTGCCAACATCCTCACCATTTATTTTGATGGTAAAAGTTACCAACGCGGTATCCTGATCTCCGGGTAATGTTTGGCTGAAAGGCATAGTTTAAGATCCGGTTATTGGAGGAAAATAGATTTGGGCCCCTGGCGTTAACTGCTTAAAATCGATCATCACATTATAATTTGCCGCCATGTATTGGGCTATCTGGTAATAGTATTTGCTGTCGCCGTACTCGCGGTAACACAGCAATGGAAATGTATCGCCAGCCAATGCAGTTCTGATATGGGTCAAATCAGGCGATTGCCGGTTCTCTAACGCTGCCAGCTTCTTCTCGTCAATATATCCCTGGAAAGTACAGTCGGCTTCGGCGCGGATGGGCGTCCCGTTAGATTTAAAAAGGGTGAAATTAACGGTAAGGTCTGTAAGCGTGCAG
>JBQCEA010000643.1:0-3643 GCA_051960695.1 Mucilaginibacter sp.
GATGCTCCTGTAGTTCCGGATAGGTATAGTTCTTATCCAGATCGATATAATGCCATGAACTTAGATAACTAAATTTCGGGTCAGACTTAATAAAATCGGCCCAGTTACTTGCAATAGCTACGCTGGTATCGCCTAAAATAGCTCTTACTGCTGCACGCGCTTTGGGTGTTAAATAGCTCTCAGCAATTTGTCCGGCTACGCGGTGTCCTTCAGTTCCCCATGCCATCGATCGCACCGGCATATAAATAATTGCGATGCCTAAAAGCAGTTTTTTCAAAAAATTCAATTTCATGTTTATAAAGGTTTTGGAGTGCAACCGGTGCGTTTTATTAAACGCAAATTAATTGGGATAACACTTGATGAAGCCTGAAGGTCCACCAATGAGTCGCCCTTTTTTTCTACTTTAAAATATTCTTCATAAATGCCCGAACGAAAGCATCCGCCTTCATCTTTCAGGGTATAATTAGCATTGCAAAATTGACCACGCATATGCAGGGTATCATTTCGCTGCTGATAATTACCTTTCACATATTCGGTCCAATGGCCCGAAACTGTGCAATTATTGTCGCCATTATTCACTTTGCTGAAAGTTCGTATCTGCATAAAAAAAGAATCGCAGCTGAAATTAATATTGTAAAGTGAATATTCTGTTAACTTTTTCTGCATCGGAACAGAATCCTGCTGCCACTCGCCTTGCAAATATACCTCACCTTTACCTTGCAGGTTGGGGTTGAAGGAACAGTTTGCCAGGCATAAAGCCAAAAGCATAAAGCTTAAAGTTTTTAATAAGGGAAGAAAAGAGGAAGGCAATTTTTTCATAATTAATAAGCCCCTCTCCTTCCGGAGAGGGGTTTGGGGTGAGGTGCTTATTTCAAGCTACCGATCATATCTTCAGGGCGTACCCATTGGTCGAACTGTTCATTGGTAAGCAGTCCTAAACCGATAGCCGCCTCGCGAAGCGATTTATTTTCTTTTAAAGCAGTTTTAGCAATTTTTGCTGCATTCTCGTAGCCTATGTGCGTATTTAAAGCAGTTACCAGCATCAGTGAGTTTTCGAGGTGCTTTTTAATACCATCGTAATTAGGTTCGATACCAACGGCACAGTGATCATTAAAAGACACACAGGCGTCGCCTATCAAACGTGCTGATTGAAGGAAGTTTGCTGCTATTACAGGCTTAAATACGTTCAACTCGTAGTGACCGTTCGATCCGCCTATTGACACTGTAACATCATTACCCATTACTTGTGCAGCTACCATGGTTACTGCCTCATTTTGGGTTGGGTTAACTTTACCGGGCATAATAGATGACCCCGGCTCGTTATCCGGAATATGTATTTCGCCAATGCCTGAGCGCGGGCCGGAAGCCAGCAAACGGATATCATTAGCGATCTTCATTAACGAAACAGCGATCTGCTTCAATGCCCCATGGCTTTCAACCATCGCATCATGCGCTGCCAAAGCTTCAAACTTGTTCTCTGCGGTACGAAATGGCAGGCCGGTAAATTTGGCAATGTATTCGGCTACTTTAACATCATAACCTTTAGGTGTGTTGATGCCTGTACCAACTGCTGTTCCGCCTAAAGCGAGCTCAGATAAGTGGTCGAGCGTATTTCTTAATGCTTTCAGGCCGTGGTCTAATTGCGATGCATAACCTGAAAATTCCTGTCCCAAAGTAAGCGGTGTAGCGTCCATTAGGTGTGTACGGCCGATCTTCACTACACTCTTGAATTTTTCAGACTTGGCTTTCAGCGTATCACGTAGTTTCTCGATACCTGGAATAGTCACCTCAACCACCATTTTGTAAGCTGCTATATGCATAGCGGTTGGATAAGTATCATTGGATGATTGTGATTTGTTCACATCATCATTAGGATGAATAAAGGGTTTGCCTTCGCCCAGTTTGTTTCCTTGCAATACATGCGCACGGTTCGATACCACCTCGTTCACGTTCATATTTGATTGTGTACCTGAACCTGTTTGCCATATCACCAGCGGAAATTCGGTTGCAAGTTTACCTTCCAGTATCTCGTCGCAAACTTTAGCTATCAAATCGCGTTTTTCAGCTGGAAGCACGCCCAATTCAGCATTAGTATAAGCGGCAGCTTTTTTTAAGTAAGCAAAAGCATTGATGATCTCCTTTGGCATAGAAGCCTCCGGACCTATTTTAAAGTTATTGCGTGAACGTTCGGTTTGCGCTCCCCAGTATTTATCGGCAGGTACTTGTACCTCGCCCATGGTATCGTGTTCTGTTCTGAAACTCATGGTATTTGTATTGAATTATGTGCGGGCAAATTTAGGGTTTTATCTGATGCTGACGGAGTTAAAAAGTATTCTTTTTGATACAATGATCAGCCGGATTTTTAAAAATAAATAAGACGTTTATATAGAGCCAGATAATGTTGTTAACTAAAAGAAGAAAATGTTTAAAACTTTAGTTTTTATCCCTTCGTATAATTTACAATTTTCGCAAGCGTTAAAGTGATTAGGAATTCTATGATGAGATCAGTGTTTAAAAGGATAATACCCCTTTCCGTCCCCCTGCTTTTTCTGGCTGCATGCACCAGCAACAATGCGAGTCCAAAAATTAACGAGGCTACAGCAACAAACCTCGCGCCGTTCAACCCCACGGAGCTTTTAAAATATGACCCGAAAGAAGGCAATAAGCGAATAGACGAGTTTTTTCATCATCTGCACCAGGTAAATGGCTTTAACGGCAATATACTGGTTGCAAAAGGCGGAAAGATCCTTTACGAAAACGCATTAGGCTGGGCGAATCACTTAACACGCGACAGTTTAAATTTGAACTCTCAGTTTCAGTTGGCATCAGTTACGAAAACCATGACCTCGACTGCCATTATGCAACTGTGGGAGCGCGGCAAGATCAAGCTTGACCAGGATGTACGCGATTTCTTCCCTAATTTTCCTTACCAGGGCGTTACTATCCGGTTGCTGCTTACGCACCGTTCGGGCATGATGAATTATGTGTATTTTGTTGATGACCTGTATCGTGCCAATCACTGGAGCGAGAGCAAGGGCATTACTAATGCCCAGGCCATGGATCTGATCGCCAAATACAAACCCGCTCCTTTTAACAAGCCGAATAAACGCTTCCTGTACAACAACTCAAACTTTATGGTGCTGGGTTCTATCATTGAAAAGGTGACCGGCGAAAGCTATGCCCAGTACATGAAGGATAACGTGTTTAAACCCGCCGGAATGACACATACCGCCGTTTACTCCAAGGCTGTTTATGATAAGATACCGGTTGATGTAATCGGTCATGACCGTAACAGCTGGCGTTATTCTGTTGTACCTAATGTTCTGGACGGCCCGGTTGGAGATAAAGGCATTTACAGCACGGTTGGCGACCTCTATCTGTTCGACCAGGCTTTACGCACTGGCCGCTTAATAAAACCCGCAACACAAGACTCCGCATATACCGACCGTAACCCCATGATACGCGGTCACTTTAACTATGGCTACGGCTGGCGCTTATTTGAGGCACCAGGCGAAAAAGTAGTTTATCATACCGGCTGGTGGCATGGTTTCAGGCACATCTATGTGCGTGACCTTAAAAACGATGTTACCATTGTTCTGCTCGGTAATCTTTGCAACGGCAGCTTGTTGCACCTGGATGATCT
>JBQCEA010000644.1:0-6400 GCA_051960695.1 Mucilaginibacter sp.
TATTTTAAACAGACATGATGTACCCTGAATATTTGGTCGCCCCGATGAGGGAAGAATTGACCAGAGTTGGTTTTGAAGAGCTAAAAGATGCTGAAGCGGTAACCAAAGCTATTGAAAGCGAAGGCACTGTATTTGTAATGGTGAACTCGGTATGTGGTTGCGCCGCCGGCATGGCCCGTCCTGCTGCCCGTATGGCCGTTCAGGCCGAAAAGCACCCGGATAAGTTAGTAACTGTTTTTGCCGGTATGGAAACTGAAGCTGTGAATAAAGCACGCGCTTACATGCTGCCATATCCACCGTCATCGCCTGCGATGGCTTTGTTTAAGGATGGCAAACTGGTTCACATGATTGAGCGTCACCAGATCGAAGGTCGCCCGGCACAAATGATAGCCGACAACCTGATACACGCATTTGAGCAATACTGCTAATTAAGGTTAAAGCATAAATTAAAAGGTGAAAGGAGCATATTCCTTCACCTTTTTCTATTTTATTAAGACAGTAAACTTTGTGTCTACTCATTCCGAACGTAAACTCTTTACCGGGTTAGCCATCGCCGCTTTAATACTTTGATAGCTTATTGTGAGCAGCGTGATCAATATAGCTCCAGTAGCAGTAGCTGCGAACACCCACCACGAAAGTCCTGTGTGATAGGTATAATGCTGCAGCCAGCTACGCATAAAGTTGTACGACAGCGGCATTGCGATTAGCAGTGCAATAATGATCAGTATAACGAAATCCTTAGACATCAGTCGCCATAACCCGAAAACGGAAGCACCCAGAACCTTCCTTACACCAATTTCCTTTACCCGTTGCTCGGCCATGAATGACGCCATACCAAATAATCCAAGGCAGCTGATAAATATTGCTAATCCGGCAAAAGCAGTTGCCAGTTTGCCAATACGCTCTTCTGTCGCAAATTTCTTTGCATATTCATCATCAGTGAACTGATAGGAGAATGGTACCGACGGCGAATAGGTTCTGCTTACAGTTGCAATTTTATCTAAAGCCTCATGGGCACTTATATTTGGATTGATTCGGATCAATACATCATCAAACGGCCCGCGACCGAGGTAAAAGATGGTTTGTTTCACAGGTTCATAGGGGGACTCCATCACCATGTTTTTTACTACGCCAATTACCGTCAGGTCTCTTTTTCCTACCCTTACAATCTGACCTACAGGATGTTTAAAGCCCATATATTTCACCGCAGCTTCATTAAGCACTACCGACAGCGAATCGGCCACATTGCCGGGGGCAAAATCACGGCCGTTAATAAACTGCCAACCGACAGTTTTGCCATAATCATTTGTTACGCGTATACTGCCAAAGAAATCGGCCTGCGATGGATCTTTACCCGCCCAGTTAATGTCACCGCGATTGTTGTTCACTCCTGTTGTTGCGCTGGAGGCTTCTGCTACAGCAGACACGGTGCCTGAGGCCAGCAGGTCGGCTTTTACTGCCGCGAAATGTTTGTGCAGATCGTCATTAGTAGCCTCTATGTCGACCAACCCGGCGCGGTTATAACCTATTGGACGGTTTTTAGCGAACTGTATCTGTTTAAAAACAATAATGGTCCCTACAATTAGCATGATCGAAACAGTAAATTGTGTCACCACTAAAACTTTGCGCGGTATAGCTGCTAAAGGCCCCGCCTTAAAGGTGCCCTTTAGCACTTTAATAGGATTGAATGACGACAGGTACAATGCAGGGTAGCTGCCTGCTACAATGCCGGTAAAGAAAGTAAATCCAAGGCTTGCTATCCAAAACAATGGGTTGGCCCATAATATATTGATCTGCTTGCCTGATACAGTATTGAACCATTGCAATGCCAGTTCAACCAGCACCAGCGAAACCGCAAAAGAAAGCAGAGCGATAAGAAACGACTCCCAGTAGAACTGTTTTACCAATTGGCTTTTCAATGAACCAACGGCCTTTCGGATGCCGACTTCCTTCGCCCTTTTTTCACTCCTTGCGGTGCTGAGGTTCATGAAATTGATGCACGCTAAAAGCAAAACAAAGACGCCGATGATACCGAACAGCCACACATATTGAATTTCACCACCGGTATTAACGCCATTTTTAAACTCCGAATAAAGGTGCCATTTGCTCATGGGCTGCAGGAAGATAACCGGCTTAAATTTTCGATCCTCAATATCCACGTTATTCAGCTTAATATCCTTTATTTTGGCTGAGATGGCAAACATGTCGGCATGATCGGCCACCTGTACATACATGAACAGCGAATTATCGCCCCAGTCGGTTAACGATCTTTGGTTTCCGGGCGAATTGATATAATAGTCCCATGGGCCTATAAAAGCCAGGTCGTGCAAAGTTGTATTTTGTGGAAGATCATCATATACACCCGCAATCTTGAAAACATCCTTGTTATCTAGCCGGACTACTTTATTCACCGGGTCTGCATCACCGAATAATGCCTTAGCTGTTGAGCCCGACAAGAGGATCGAAGATTTGTCGTTCAATCCGTCGCGGTTACCTGCCAGCATTTGAAGTGTCAGCATTTCAGGTGCATCCGGGCTCATAAAATTGCCTTTGAAGGATATGTTTTTCGAACCAAAATTCAGGATGTGATTATCGGTCCATGAAGCAAGTACAATATGTTTAAAATCCGAGCCATAGCTTTTGCGTAATGCGGCATCCAAAGGCAGAGGTATCGTACCATCAGTATTTACAGTGCCATTGAATGTTTTATTTTGCATCACCATCGCTATACGATCATAATTCTGATGATACTTATCAAAGGAAAGTTCGTCCCATATCCATAAACCGATCAGCATGGCTACGGCCATCCCTACAGCAAGGCCTCCGACGTTGATGAAAGATGATGCTTTGTTGCTGGTGAGATTGCGCCAGGCAACTTTGAGGTAATTTTTGATCATGATACTAGTTCATTAGCTCATTAGTTTATTTATATAGTTCGCATTGAATACATGCTTTGATTTATAATCTCGTATAAATTATATGCCATTCATGAAATCAGTTGATTGTCAACTATTTGAGTTGATCCCTATGTTTGCATACTGTTCGAATATGAACAGCCATTGCACGGTTTTAAATCGATTTGAGAAAAGTGATTGTAACATATTTTTGCGCCAATGTGTCATAGCGCTATTAAATGAAAATCTTACTATTTTAGCCTGCTATTAACGAAACTAATTATAGATCAATAATTAACCAATGATGATAAACTTGAAAACGCTTTCTGCAGTAGTGTTTACAGGCATACTTGCAGCAAGCCTTAACCCCACCTATGCCCAGGGGCCGGGAAAAGCGGAAGACTCGACGTTACTGAAAATTTACCGTGCAACCCCACCAAAGATCAATGACTTAGTACATACCAAATTGGATGTGCGTTTTGATTATAAAAAATGCTATATGTATGGCAAGGAGTGGGTTACACTGCATCCGCATTTTTATCCTACTGATACCCTTCGCCTGGATGCAAAGGGCATGGATATCAAGAATATTTCAGTAGTAAAAAATGGTAAGAACATCCCGCTGAAGTATAAATATGATGACAGCCTGAGCCTAAATATACAGCTGGATAAGGTTTATTATAGCAATGAGAAATACACCATTTACATTGATTACACTGCCAAGCCAAACCAGTTAAAGGTAAAAGGCAGCGCGGCCATAAATGATGCTAAAGGACTTTATTTCATCAACCCCGACAGTACAGTGAAAGGCAAACCTGTACAGATATGGACACAGGGCGAAACAGAAAGCTCATCGGCATGGTTCCCTACCATCGATAAGCCGGAGCAAAAAACTACCGACGAGATAACGATGACCGTACCTGCGAAATATGTTACGTTATCAAACGGTCGCCTGGCATCACAGAAAAATAACCACAATGGTACACGTACAGATACCTGGGTGATGGACCTGCCGCATTCGCCTTATTTGTTTATGATGGCTGTAGGTGATTTTAAGATATATCATGATCACTGGCGCAATAAAGAGGTGAACTATTACCTGGAACCGAAATATGCCCCTTATGCTAAGGAAATATTTGGCATGACGCCTGAACTGATCGAATTCTATTCAAAAACTTTAGGTGTTGATTTCCCATGGAATAAATATTCGCAGATTGTTGTGCGCGATTATGTGAGCGGTGCCATGGAAAACACCACGGCAACCTTGCATGGCGAATATGTACAAGGCACTCATCGTGAATTGATCGACCGTTATTATGATGCAGGAAGAAGCACTATTGCGCATGAATTGTTTCACCAATGGTTTGGTGATTATGTAACCTGCGAAAGCTGGAGCAATTTAACCGTGAATGAATCGTTTGCTGACTTTAGCGAAACGCTTTGGGCTGAGCATAAATATGGCAAAGATGCAGGCGATGAACACAGCCATGAAGCAATGATGGAATACCTGCAGCAGCCTGATGCTGCTACTAAGGACCTGGTACGTTTCCACTACGCTGATAAGGAAGATGTTTTCGACGTAGTTACCTATCAAAAAGGCGGACGAATATTGAATATGCTGCGCAATTATTTAGGTGATGCTGCATTTTTCAAAGGACTTAATATTTATCTAAAAACTAATGCCTTCAAAAATGGCGAAGCACAGCAACTGCGTTTAGCATTGGAAGAAGCCAGCGGCCGGGACTTGAATTGGTTCTTTAATCAGTGGTATTATGGCGCTGGTCACCCGGTATTGGATATCAACTACAAATGGGATGATGCCTCTAAAACCGAAAGCGTTTACATCAGTCAGAAACAGGACGGACAGATATTTAAGCTGCCAATGGCTGTTGATATATATGCCGGTGGCAAGAAAGAACGCCACAAAGTTTGGGTGAATGACAAGGCAGATACGCTGACTTTCCACGTGGCCTCAAAACCTGACCTGGTAAATGTTGATGCTGATAAGATATTACTGGCCAAAAAGACCGATAATAAATCTCTGGACGAATATGTGTTTCAATACTTCAACGCACCATTATACATGGACCGTTACGAGGCCATTGAAGCAGCGCAGTTAAATGAATCAGACAAAGGTGGTCAAAAAGTATTGATTGCAGCCTTGAAGGATAAATATTACGGGTTGCGCATTAAGGCTATCCGCGCTTTAAAAATGAATAATGAGGACGTTCATAACGCGGCATTGCCTGTATTGGTAACACTTGCTAAAAATGACGATAACACCTTAGTTTGTGCGGCTGCTATCAGCGTTTTAGGTAAACTGAAAGACCCTGCTTATATGGATTTATATAAAAATGCAATCAATAGTGAATCCTATGCCATCCAGGGTGCAGCACTGAATGCTATGAATCAGCTTGATCCAACACAGGCTTTAACATTAGCTAAAAAATTTGAAAGCGATAACAGCGGCGCCTTAACCCAGGCTATGGTAGGTGTTTTTGCATCAAGCGGTAAATCAGAGGCATGGCCATTTGTTTATAAGCAATTTACCCAGGCTGATATTAATGGTAAATTTGGTTTGATCCGCAACTTCTGTGCAATGACCGCCAGTATCGATAACCCTGCATATGCACAACAAGGTATTGAGGAGATCAAGAATGTTGGTATCAAGTATAAAATTTATGGTGGTGTTGGGCCATTTATTGTTAGTCAGCTAAACAATATAAAAGAAGCACGTGAAAAAATGAAGGACGACGCCTCTGCCAAAGCTGCTGAAGAAGCTGCCAAAGCAGTGAACGATGCGAAGTAATCAAAACATATCATAAAGTGAAAGCTGCCCCAACGGGCAGCTTTTTTAATTTAACAGTTGACCATCAAAAAATAACACTTTTTAACAATCAGGCGGTTTATATTAGTGGTAACAAACGCCGCATCATGAAAAAGTTATTGCTTTTAATACTGGTAACTGTCGGGACAAGCCAGCTGCATGCACAAACATTAAAACCAATCGATCCGCAAATGCTGGTATCCCCTAAGGATTTTCAGAGCTTTAAGTTAAATGATTCAACTTTGCTTAAACCTTTTACACTTGCGAAATCAAATGAGCTGCTGGCATTAAATCTGCTCAAGGCAAATAATGCCGAAACCTTTTACAGCCGCATGCCGGTTGCCAAACTATCGGGTTATGATAAGATGCCTGTTGTTAAGCCTGGGGATACCAATATGAGCTATCTGATGCCGGTTAAGAAAGTGAAAGTTGTTGATCCGCTTCTGAAACCGCAGTCGCTGGTTACTCCCTGATCAAAAATCCTTATTCACCAGTTTTTCCAGCTCGGCGAAGCCGATATTCATTTTGATACGTCCCTGTTTGGCGTAAGATATTTCACCTGTTTCTTCAGAAACGATAATAGCCGTTGCCTCGTTGTTTTCAGTAACGCCAATGCCGGCCCTGTGACGTAAACCAAATTGCGGCGGAAGGTCTGTTTTATCCGTAAGCGGTAAAATAC
>JBQCEA010000645.1:0-3021 GCA_051960695.1 Mucilaginibacter sp.
CAGCAAGACGGTTATTTGGACAAGGATCAAACCTTAGTAAAAGACCTGCCTGCAAGCGACCGTCCGCTGAACCAGAAATGGAGCTGGGACAGGATACTGCGCTCATGCTATATCAAGCAGGCCGACGTGTTGCAGGGTATCTACTTTTTTGAAGACAGATATGATCTGGATACCATACGCCGCAATTACGACTTTTACGAGCCGCGTACAGTGCATGAATCGTCATTATCACCTTGCGTTCACGCGGTGATTGCTGCCAAACTGGGCGACGAAGCACGCGCTTACGAGTTTTATTTACGTACCTCACGCCTTGACTTAGACGATTATAATAATGATACCGAAGACGGCTGTCACATTACCTCAATGGCAGGTACATGGATGGCTGTGGTACAGGGCTTTGGTGGTATGCGTGTAAAGGATGGTAAACTGATATTTAATCCGTTCCTGCCGGCAAAATGGAATTCATTTTCGTTCCATATCGGCTTTAGGGGCGCATTGCTTAATATAAAAGTTGGTAAAGAAGGGGTACAGATCAAAAATCTGTCGGGTAAGGAAATTACAGTTTCGGTTTATGGCAAAGACCAATTGGTTAATGCTAACGATCAGTTATCTGTTGAAGCGTAGTTTTGTGAGATGGATCAAGCCCATAAAGATGATAAACTGATCATTTACCAGCTATTACCACGGTTATTCAGCAATTCCAAACAGCTGAATAAGTTCTACGGTTCAATTGAGGAAAACGGCTGTGGTAAGTTCAATGACATTTCGGATAAAGCTCTCCGGGAGATCAAAAATATGGGATTTACCCATGTTTGGTATACCGGTGTGATAGAACATGCTACCATGACGGATTATTCCGCTTTCAGTATTGAAACCGATGATCCGGATGTGGTAAAGGGTAGGGCAGGTTCACCTTATGCTGTTAAAGACTATTATGATGTCGATCCTGATCTGGCGGTTGACGTATCCAACCGGATGGCCGAATATGAGGCGCTTATTAAACGCACCCATGATAACGGCCTGAAGGTAATTATGGATTTTGTGCCGAATCACCTGGCGCGAACCTATTCGTCAGACGCTAAACCAGCCGGCATCCGTGATTTTGGCCAGGATGATGATAAAACCAGGGCATTTAATCCGTCAAATGATTTCTACTATATTCCTGATCAGGCATTTGTAGTCCCGCAAGGATATAACCCGGGGGGTAATGAATTTCAAAGTCCGCTGAAAGATGGAAAATTTGATGAAAATCCGGCCAAAGCAACCGGGAATGATGTGTTCAGCGCAACGCCATCTGTTTATGACTGGTTTGAAACAGTAAAGCTGAACTATGGTGTTGATTACTTGGATAACCATCAAACATATTTTGATCCCGAACCGCCTGTATGGAACAAAATGTATGATATATTGCATTTCTGGGCTTCAAAAGGTATAGATAGTTTCCGATGCGATATGGTGGAGATGGTAGCGGTTGAATTCTGGGGCTGGGTGATCTCTAAATTAAAAACGGAACATCCTGATCTGATCTTTATCGGCGAGGCTTACGAAACGGAACAATACATTAATTACCTTTTCAACGGAAAGTTTGATTATCTGTATGATAAGGTAGGTTTGTATGAAGCTATCCGGAAACTAACCATTAATGCGTCCGATGCAGCCGGCTGGGACATCAATAACGTATGGAACAACCACTGCAAAAATATTGATAGCCATATGCTACGTTTTATGGAAAACCATGATGAGCAGCGGATAGCGTCGCCGGAGTTTGCAAACGACCCATGGCTGGCTGTTCCGGGGATGATCGTTACTGCTACGCTTAACACCGGCCCTGTAATGGTTTATTTTGGTCAGGAAGTGGGCGAACCCGCAAAAGGCCCGGAAGGTTTTAGCAGCGACGACGGCCGTACCAGTATTTTTGATTACTGGGGCGTTCCAGAGCATCAAAAATGGCTGAATAACGGCAAATTTGATGGTGGTCAATTATCGGATAGCCAACGGGAATTAAAGGCATTTTATAGTACATTGTTGAATATCGCCAGGCAAAATGAGGCTATCAGAACAGGAAAATTCTGGGAACTGATGCTGGCAAATGAGCATCAGCCGGGTTTCAACCAAAGGTTGTATCTATTTCTGCGATATACCGACAAACAACGTATATTAGTGATTGCCAATTTTAACCGGGAAGAACAACAATTAAAAGTGAAGCTTCCGGCCGACCTGTTATCTTATTTACAATTGAATGGTAGCAAGGTGTTCACCGATCTGCTGAGTGGCAGCACCTACAGCACGGATGACATATCAGCCGGTTTGGAAATTACGTTGCAGGCCTCCGCTGGTGTATTATTGGATTTTTAAACCTCATTAAATTAAACTATTGAACCATTAATTATGGCGACAAGCGGCATCATCCCAAAACCAACGATGAAATTCTGGCAGATCTGGAACATGAGTTTTGGCTTTCTGGGTATTCAATTTGGTTTTGCTCTTCAGACCAGCTTTGCAAGCAGTATATTATTAAACTTTGGTGCCAATGTAGATAACCTGTCATGGTTTTGGCTGGCTGCGCCGCTTACAGGTATGATAATACAACCTATTATCGGTCATTACAGCGACCGTACCTGGAACCGGTTGGGGCGTCGCAGACCATATTTCCTTACCGGGGCCTTATTA
This sequence comes from Mucilaginibacter sp., assembly GCA_051960695.1. Taxonomy (GTDB): domain Bacteria; phylum Bacteroidota; class Bacteroidia; order Sphingobacteriales; family Sphingobacteriaceae; genus Mucilaginibacter. Next base: position 2,671 of record JBQCEA010000645.1, read on the forward strand.
TCAGGCGTAGCACTATGTTTTCTGCCGAATTCATCAGGGCTGGCTTTTTTACTTCCACCGATAATTGTTGGTGCGGGTATGCTGATGCTGATGGATGCATCGTTCAATGTAGCGATGGAGCCATTCAGGGCATTGGTTGCCGATAATTTACCGGATAGTCAGTATGATATCGGTTTTTCACTGCAAACCTGTTTGATCGGTGTTGGTGCTATCGTTGGATCAATCCTGCCTACTGTTTTAACCAATTGGTTCCATGTATCCAATACGGCGCCTAAAGGGATCGTTTCTGATAATGTTTTATACTCTTTTTATGCAGGCGGTATTGTTCTTATAGCATGTATTTTATGGACA
>JBQCEA010000646.1:0-3545 GCA_051960695.1 Mucilaginibacter sp.
TATTCAACCGAGTAACTTTTTCCATTTGCCATGAATGAAACCGTGGTACTGATAGCGTCCGTGGTATTATTCAGCAGGTAGATGAAATATTTATTGCCGCATTTAACACCATGCGATTCGATCAGTCCGGATGAAACAGCAAATTGTTCGAACGAGCCTTTACCTGCTTTCAGCATTTCGTCGCTGATCTGCCGCACACCTCTGAAATAGGGTTCCATATTCTCATTGTCGAATAGTTCCCACCACCAGCTCATGGGCAGTATCGGGCATGGACTAAACATGCCATACCATAATCCCCGCTTAAAGTCATAGTCAGCTTCTTTAGCATATTTAGGGTCGTCGTCTTCCCAGCGATAGCCAAATTCGCCAACTACATAAGGCTTACCAAACATATTAATGTACTCCTGGTAAATACCGGGAATTTTTTCGGTGTGTTTGTAAATGTGTTTCTGGTTGAAATCGATATAAGCAATCGAATTTAATCCCATAATGTCCCGGTGCGAAATACTGGTCGTTACCAAATGGCCGTAAGGATCAATATCCTTCAGGTAGCGGCTCATTTCGTCGTGCCATTCGGTAATATAATGGTGCAGGATGAGCACGCTGTCGGCAGCGTTAAAAGCGGCATTATCTATCTCGTTAAAAAACTCAAAAGCAGCAATGCTGGTGCTGTAACCCCACCGGGCAACAATGTAACGCAGTTTATTTTTATACATTGCCCGTGCTTCCTGGGAGGTAAAATACTCTGTCGGTGTTTTCGCCGGACCGCCATTAATCACATTATAATTGCTGCGTTTCCAGCCGCCGCCTTCCATTAGGTGGCCGTGCCAGTCCATAGTCAGCATAAAATATAAGTGCAGGGAATCAGTGAGGTTTACCAGCTCATCCATTCGTTTAATGGCACCCGGATTATAATAATCATCGCTGTTGCTATAGTGTTTGGTTTGACCTACTTTTTTCCATTCCAGCGGCAGGTTCCAGTAACACATCCATGTACGGAAAAATGTAGCGCCGTTATTACTTAGCTTGGGTAGCAGGTAGTCGTAAGTCCATTTATCTTTCTCAAAAGCGCGTGATTCCCAGGCTACGTTTTCACCGATTCCCCTAAATAATTCGCCGTTATCAAATTTAAATGTCCACAGGTTGTTCTTGTGCAAAAATCCTTTTCTGCCATCAGCGTGTGATACAAAAGAGCTTTCGGCTGATTCGATCTCCTTGCCTTTACTTTTTAGCAGGAAATGATATGCGTATTTACCTGCTTCCTGAGGTGCAAAACGTGCTTTCCATTGGGACGACTGGCTATTGCCACTTTCAAAATAACAAGGCAGAACAACCGGTTTGCCTGATGGCGAGGTCATCACCATGTCTAAACTAATATCGCTCTGATCATAAGGATTATTGAATAAGGATGACACCGAAATATCCCATTCAGACTTCTGATATTCGTTTACTGCTTGGGTAAGCAATTTATAACTGTTAATGCCAGACTGGCCATAACTGCAGATGGAAATAGAAATAACGAAAAATAGCGTAATGTACCTTTTAAGCATTTTAATAGAGATAATTGGATTAAACTTAAAAGCTAAAGATAGAGGATTTTGTGCCCCTGTATTTTCTTAGAGGCCAGCTATTTGATATACTAATTTAACAAAGTAGGGCACACGAATTGCAGATTGTAATTATTTGGTAACAAATCCGTCTATGCGCTCTTAACTTCCATGTTATTGTATTTTTGCCATTCAAATAACTCGATATGGAAAACACGCAAAACACCGCCCTTGTGGTATTGGATATGCAAACGTCGGTATTAAGCATGCTGCCTGAACAGGACTGCTCGGCATTTGTAAGTAAAGTTGGCAAGGCAATTACCCATGCCCGTGGTATTAATATTCCCGTTATTTATGTAGTAGTAGGTTTCAGGCAGGGAGCGCCTGAAGTAAGCGCCAATAACCGGACTTTTTCAGCCGCTAAAGAACGTTTTGCCAATGCGGATATGAACGAGTTTTTGAAAGTTCATCCGGCGTTAGCACCAAAAGCAGGAGAAGTTATTGTTATTAAACGCCGTGTTAGCGCATTTGCAGGCAGCGACTTTGATGTGGTGGTGCGTGCAATGGGCATCCAGCATTTGATATTGACCGGCATTGCTACGAGCGGTGCGGTATTATCTACCCTTCGCGAAGCTTCGGATAAAGATTTCCGTTTAACTGTGTTATCTGATTGCTGCACAGATGGCGATGAGGAAGTGCAACGGGTACTTATGACTAAAATTTTTCCTCGCCAGGCCGACGTATTAACAGTGGACGAGTGGGCCAAATAACTCCCAATTAAAGCAAAAAGCGCCCCAGCTAATCGCCGGGACGCTTCATCAAAACAACACTCACTTATCAAATTATCCCCTTACACGGCGGTTGTGTTTATCACGGTAGATTGAACGGCTCATTCTATTTTGTTCGTGGCGAATATGCTTGCGTTCGCCACGGGTTACCCTGCCATCGGCTTTTGCCATGCGTTTATCTTCACGGATCTTTTGTTCGCCATGGCGCAGTGAACGGGTCTCATTGCGGGTTAGTTCGCCACTGCGTACCCCCTGGTTTATACGTTTGGCTTGTGTATGTTCTCTGTGATTAATAACAGGTGTGCGGGTTTGGGCCTGGGCAGCAGAGGTGATAGCTAAAGCTGCAACTAAAACACCTCCTAATATTTTCATTTTCATAATTTTCGTATTAAATATTATTTCTTGTTATTTATAATATAGAGTGGTAATTGGGTCAAAGGTTTAATTTGAGGTAAAAAATGCGGCCCAGTATGGAGATAAATTATTTTCGCTTATGTTTGCTGCAATTAGTAAACGGTATATTTTACATCGCATAAAGCCTGTATAGTTTATAATGCTGAGCATCGACGAGATCAAAAAACCCATTGCTGCCGACATTGATGTGTTTGAGGAAAGGTTTAAAGCTTCTATGCGGAGCTCGGTGCCCTTGCTCGACCGTATTACACATTATATTGTTAAGCGTAAAGGCAAACAGATCAGGCCGATGTTTGTCTTCTTTTCAGCCAGCATTTGCGGTGGCATCAATGACTCCACTCATCGTGGCGCGGCTTTAGTAGAATTGCTGCATACAGCCACATTGGTACATGATGATGTAGTGGACAACTCCTATCAGCGCCGGGGCTTTTTTTCTATCAATGCCTTATGGAAAAATAAGATCGCTGTATTGGTAGGTGACTACCTGCTTTCTAAAGGACTGTTACTGTCCATTGAGAATAACGACTTCGAGCTGCTTAGGATCGTATCAGATGCCATGAAGCAAATGAGTGAGGGCGAATTGCTGCAGGTTGAAAAAGTAAGGCGGATGGATGTAGACGAGCCGATCTATTATGAGGTTATCCGGCAAAAGACGGCATCATTAATTGCATCATGCTGTGCATGCGGAGCAGCATCAGCCGGAGCAGATACTGAGACCATTGAAAAGATGCGGTTGTTTGGAGAAAAGATCGGCATCGCTTTCCAGATCAAGGACGATATGTTCGATTTTGGTACC
>JBQCEA010000647.1:0-3130 GCA_051960695.1 Mucilaginibacter sp.
AAAGCTGCTCGCAATGCGTTACTTAATTATATTCATGAAACCGGCAAATCTGATTTTGTAAACGGCAAAATGATCTTCCTGCAAGGCAGTCCGGTTCTGCAGAAAAAAGCCGGCATCTCGGTGGGAAGGCTCTCAGGTATCGTTGCTAACCTGGTTCCTGCATACCTGCAAAAGAACCGTTTGCCCAGCTATGCCGTAAATTGCATTGAAGATTGGGAACAAAAAGTGGACGCTATTGTGGATGAGACCCTGAATGCAGATATGCGGTTGATCTCGGGTATACCGCCCTGGTGCCAGATGTATTTCGACAGGCTTAGCGCCAAAACAGGCGGCAAAAAGATCAAAGACATCTTCCCTAATTTCAAACTGTTTGTTTACGGTGGCGTGAATTATGAGCCATACCGTGCTCGTATTGAAGAAAGTATTGGCTTTGCTATAGACTCAATCGAAACTTATCCCGCTTCGGAAGGCTTTATTGCTTTCCAGGATTCGCAACGGGATAAAAGTCTGCTCTTGCTTACTAATGCAGGAATGTTTTACGAATTTATTCCGGCTGAAGAATACTTTAACGATAACCCAACCCGCCTCAGTTTGGAAGATGTTGAACTGGATAAAAATTATGCACTGATACTAAATACCACAGCAGGGCTTTGGGGTTACAGCATTGGTGATACCATAAAATTTGTTTCTAAAAATCCATACCGCATACTGGTTACAGGACGCATCAAACATTATATTTCTGCCTTTGGCGAACATGTGATTGGCGAAGAGGTTGAGCAGGCATTAATGAGTGTGGCTAACGAAGAAGATGTTGACATCGTCGAGTTTACTGTAGCGCCACAGGTAAATCCACCTAAAGGAGAATTGCCGTATCACGAGTGGTTTATTGAGTTTGGCAAAAAACCTGTAGATATAAAAGCCTTCGCCTTAAAAGTAGACAGGGCGCTTCAAAAGAAAAATATTTATTATTTTGACCTGATTGAAGGTAACATTTTACAACCTTTGGTTATCCAACGCCTGCAAAAAGATGCCTTTATTAATTATATGAGGAGTCAGGGTAAGTTGGGGGGACAGAATAAGGTTCCGCGTTTATCGAATGACAGAAAAATAGCGGATGAACTAATAAAGTATATTTAAACATCACGTCATTGTGATCCGATGATAATCGGAAAAAGCAATCTCTTCACATGCAAATCACTATTTGCCTGTACGGTTCAGAGATGGCTTCGTTCCTCGCCATGACGTTCGGGAATTATGAATACTAAAAACATTGCAATACTAGGTTCTACAGGAAGCATAGGAACACAAGCGCTTGAGGTTATCGGTGAAAATCCGTCGCTGTTCAGGGCTTTTATATTGACAGCTCAGAACAATGCTGAACTGCTGATACAGCAGGCATTAAAGTTTCGTCCTGCTTATGCTATTATATGCAATGAAAAATACTTTGCGCGGGTAAAAGATGCTTTATCATCTACGGATGTAAAAGTATTGTACGGCATCAATGCTATTAACGAGATCGTCACACATCCTGAGATCGATACTGTACTAACTGCCATGGTAGGTTTTGCCGGACTGGAACCGACTATTAACGCCATCAAAGCAGGAAAAGACATTGCCCTTGCCAACAAGGAAACATTGGTAGTAGCCGGTGAACTGGTAACCGGACTGGCGAAACAACATCAGGTTAACATTCTGCCGGTAGATTCAGAGCACTCGGCCATTTTCCAATGCCTTGAAGGCGAGGACAAGGGTTCTATTGAAAAGTTGATATTAACTGCATCAGGTGGCCCTTTCAGGGGTAAAAGCCTCGAATTTTTGAGCGATGTAACGCCAGAGGCGGCCCTAAAGCATCCAAACTGGGTAATGGGATCTAAAATCACCATCGATTCTGCCTCCTTGATGAATAAAGGCCTGGAAGTGATCGAGGCCAAATGGTTATTCGATATTACCGCGGATAAGATCGAAGTTATAGTGCACCCGCAATCTGTCATCCATTCTATGGTACAGTTTCATGATGGATCAATAAAGGCACAAATGGGGGTGCCGGATATGAAACTGCCAATACAGTACGCACTGGCTTATCCCACACGCATCAAAAACAATTTTAAGAGATTTGATTTTATAAAATATCCCAATCTCAGTTTCGAGAAGCCTGATACCACCACTTTCCGCAACCTCGCCCTGGCATTTGAGGCCATTAAACAAGGGGGTAATATGCCCTGCATAGTAAATGCAGCCAATGAAATAGCCGTAGCGGGTTTCTTGAACAATAGTTTAGGATTTTTGGCAATGAGCGACATAATTGAATCGTGCATGCAAAAGGTTGATTTTAAAAAACAACCTACTTTAGAAGACTATTTGAATACTGACCGGGAAACACGCATCTTAGCGAAAAATTTAATAGAGAAAATACCGTTAAAGACGTTTACAAATTGATACAAATTAAGGAATGAGTATAGTGATCATGGTGGGCCAGTTGTTGCTGGGCCTTTCAATATTAGTTATTTTACATGAATTCGGGCATTTTATTGCCGCCAGGGCATTTGGTATAAAGGTGGAGAAGTTCTACCTGTTTTTTGATGCCTGGGGTGTAAGCCTGTTCAAATTCAATTATAAGGGCGTAGAATACGGCATCGGCTGGCTGCCATTGGGCGGTTATGTAAAGATTGCCGGCATGATAGATGAATCAATGGATACCGAGCAATTGGCCGGTTCGCCACAGCCCTGGGAATTCCGCTCAAAACCGGCATGGCAACGGCTGATCGTAATGCTTGGCGGTATCATCGTTAATATTATTGTAGGTATCTTCATTTTCTGGATGCTTACCGTAAAATATGGCGAAACCTATATCCCGATGAACAGCGTGAAATATGGCATCGTTCCGGGTGAAGTAGGCCAAAAAATTGGTCTGCGGGCAGGCGACCAGGTTGTTGGTCTGAATGGCAAACCTGTTGAGAGATTTGAGGACCTTGACAATCCCAAAGTATTCCTGGATAATACGGTAATGAATATCCAGCGTGGTAATCAGCGCTTGAATATTACTGTTCCGGCTAATTTGCTTAATGACATTGCCGGCCATGGCGTTAATGGCATCGACGCATTTATTAACCCGTTACCGCGCTCAAAATTC
>JBQCEA010000648.1:0-3614 GCA_051960695.1 Mucilaginibacter sp.
GACTACGGTAAAGTAGCCGAATTGCGCTATGGCCGCATGAAAGAAGCACAGGACGAAGTTGAAAAGCTGAAGGCTGCCCGTGCTGAGAACCAGAAGGAGCACCGGATGCTGAAAGAAGAAGTTACAGCCGAGGATATTGCCGGTGTGGTTTCGCGCTGGACGGGTATCCCGGTTTCAAAAATGGTACAAAGCGAGCGTGAAAAGCTGCTTCATCTGGAGGATGAATTGCATAAGCGTGTGGCAGGGCAGGAGGAGGCCATAGAGGCCATCAGCGATGCTATACGCCGCAGCAGGGCGGGTTTGCATGATAAACGTAAGCCGATAGGTTCGTTCATCTTCCTCGGTACTACCGGGGTGGGTAAAACGGAGTTGGCGAAGGCCCTTGCCGAATATCTCTTTAATGATGAAGGCGCTTTAGTGCGTATCGATATGTCGGAATACCAGGAACGTCATGCTGTATCGCGTTTGATCGGTGCGCCTCCGGGTTATGTAGGGTATGATGAAGGCGGGCAGTTGACCGAGGCTGTACGACGCAAACCGTACAGTGTGATCTTACTGGATGAAATTGAAAAAGCACACCCAGATGTATTTAACATCCTGCTGCAGGTGCTGGATGATGGCCGTCTGACAGACAATAAGGGACGTGTGGTGAACTTTAAAAACACCATCATCATCATGACATCGAATATCGGCTCGAACATTATCCAGGAGAACTTCCAGGATTTTGAGGAGAGCGATAAAGAAGCCGTGATAGCTAAGACCAAAAACCAGTTGTTTGAATTGCTGAGGCAAACCATCCGTCCGGAGTTTTTGAACCGTATCGATGAGATCATCATGTTTACTCCGCTTAGCCGCGATGAGATCGGCGAAATTGTAAAACTGCAGTTTAAGCAAGTACAGGACACACTGGCCGAAATGGGCATACAGATAGATGCTTCAGAAGAAGCTTTAGACTGGCTGGCCCAGTTAGGTTATGATCCTCAATTTGGCGCACGTCCGTTAAAACGAGTGATTCAGAAGAAGATCCTTAACGAACTTTCAAAAGAAATACTTGCGGGAAAAGTGGACAAAGACAGCAAAATCAAACTGGATATGTTTGATAACAAGTTTGTGTTCCTTAACCCGAAAGAAACTGAAAAAGTTTAATTTAAATTGATTCTTATATATAAGCCCTTCTTTGCTATTGCGGAGAGGGGCTTTTTGTTTGGCTGCACTATTAGGTTTACCAACAATTTATTTAATTGCATCCAATAAAATTATGCAAAAAATAGTAGTAACAGGCGGAACAGGGACCCTGGGCAAACAGGTGGTGAAACAGCTTTTGACGAAAGGCTACGAACTATATGTTTTGAGTTCGCAGTTTGCACCGGAGGTACTTGCACCGGTAAAAGTAATCAGGGGAGATCTGGCAACCGGGGAAGGTTTGCAAAATTTGCATGATGCAAATATAATCGTCCATTGTGCCAGCAATCCAAAAGATCCGCAAAACATAGATGTTGCCGGTACTCGCAGGCTGCTTAATGCGCTCAACAAAAGTAATATGGCGCATTTTATCAATGTTTCAATAGTTGGCGTTGATAAAGCCGATTACCCGTATTACCAGGCTAAGGTAGCGGTGGAAAATATCGTGTCAGAAAGCGGAATACCCTTTACAACTTTACGGGCCACTCAATTCCATGACCTGGTTTTAAATATGATCCGCTCATTTGAAATAGAGGATAATACAATCCTGGTGCCTGAAGGAATGCGGTTTCAATCTATTGATGTTAATGAGGTGGCATTGCGTTTAGCAGAATTGGTTGATGAGCAACCGTCCGGCCTGTTGCCCGACATTGGGGGGGCTGAAATATTGAGTATTGAAGAAATGGTAAAAGCTTATCTCGAAGTTTCAGGTCAGCCTTATTCAATAGCAGCCAAACCAATTGAAGGGTTGCGGTATGAACTTTTTCGGTCAGGTATCAATCTATGCCCAACGAATAGATATGGCACTATTACCTGGGAAAAGTTTGTTGCTTCGCTCTAAGATTAGTTGTGCTTAAATCTATAATGCCACTGCTATTACCACTCAAAACAACGGTATCCCATTTGCATCGGTCGTCAGCACCTCGCTCATATGATCGAAGAAGGGACGTAATTTCCGGAAACTGTCATTTACCCAGTATAGAAAGTCCGGATCTAAAACTTCGTCGTCTGAGAATTCCAGTTTGAACAAAAACTGCTTGTGCCGTAACAGATCGATGGCCGGATGGTCCTTTTGATACCCATAAGGTGCAGTGGTTAATTTATGACCGCGCAGCTTGCCGAATGTTTCTGTAAGGGTTTTGTTAGCCAGCATGGCCCTCCAGTCATCGGTATTAAGATCAATGTCCTGGCGTATACGTTTCATATCGTCTGATACCGGGCCGAAGAATCCGCCGGCCACAAATGAATCGCCTGGCGAGATACGGAAATAATACCCGCCGCGCAGTTTTTTGGTAGCCCGCCGGAAAGCGCCGCTCCAATGGGTATTGTAAGGTGTTTTGTCTTTTGAGAAACGCACATCCTTATATATTCTGAACAGGCTTTTTTTACCCGATGGCGTTTCAATGCGGTCGTGCTTGTTCATTTCAATGATCAGGGCATCAGCAAAATCAACAATGTTATTATGCGCCTGCAGGTATCGTTCTTTACAGGCATTGAACCATTCGCGGTCGTTGTTTTACGAAAGGTCTTTGATGAAATCTATCGTGTCTTTTTGGATGCTTATCACTGGCGCCTTAGCTTTATTCAAGACCAAATCTAAAGAAAAAGTGATTTTGGTTGGAACTGCGTACGACTTACAATAAAATATTTGACAAACCATCCATATTAATACCCGATTCCTTTTTTTACATTCGCCGGCTTTAATGGGTTATTACTTATGGAAAACACTTTCGCTATTGTATCAGCAGCTATCAAGAACCGCCGCAGTATTAAACCGGTAATGATGAACGGTAAACGCATACCCGATTACCAGGTGGAATCATTACTGGAGCTTGCCGATTGGGCACCAACACACGGCCTTACCGAACCATGGCGGTTTAAAGTATATGCCAACCCATCTGATTTTTGCCACCAGCACGCTGAATTATATAAGCAAAATACCAATCCAGAAAGCTTTGTTGAAGGGACTTATAATAATTTTTATTACCAGGGGGATAAGGCTTCGCACGTTATTATTACCATTATGAAACGGGGCGACCTGCCTAAGATACCTGTGATAGAAGAAATTGAAGCAACTGCCTGCGCTGCGCAAAATATCCTGATCGGTGCTACTGCATTGAATATTGCATCGTTCTGGAGCACAGGGGGAATGATCCAAAAGCCTGCTATGAAGGAATTCCTGGAATTAGGCCCCGATGACCATGTTATAGGCGTTCTGTATCTCGGTTATGCCGATGAACTTCCGGCAGGAAACAGAAAAATACTTTTGGAAGAAAAAATTACCTGGCTGTAATTTTCCTATAACAAAATCTGTTACTTTTCGTATAATATTTCTGTTAACGGCTTAGTTTTTAATCTAATTGCAATTAAATTAATTTTAAGTAAATAAATTGTTCCAATTGTTTTTTTACTTTAGATTAATTACTTACTTT
>JBQCEA010000649.1:0-7396 GCA_051960695.1 Mucilaginibacter sp.
GATGAGATCGTGGTGCGCCTTAACAACAATGCCAGTACTGCTTACGTCCAATCCGAAGATGCTGAAGACCTTGGCGGCTTTGGGGCAGCTGTTGGTTTATCGGCCATGTCAGGTGATAGTTCGGCTATGCCATTGGCTATAGACCGGCTACCATTCCCGGCAAAATCAGCTTCTCAAATAATACCCCTAAATACTACCGCGACCAATTCTGGTTCTTATCAGTTTAGGCTAACACAACTCACCAGCCTTCCGGGTGTTTACCAGGTTGTGCTGCGGGATAATTACCTTCAGGATTCTGTTATTATGCATTCCGGCACATCGTATGCATTTAAGATCGATCTGACTAATCCGGCTACATTTGGAAAAGACCGTTTCCAACTTGTTATAGGTCAAAGTCCGCAAAATGCGCTGCAAATGTTATCCTTTAACGGCCACAAAACATTGAACGGATCGATGCTTAAATGGAAGGCACAAAATGAATATAACAGCACTACCTTTTTTGTTGAGCGCAGTACTGACAAAGGCCAAACCTTCCTGCCAATTGGCAGTGTTTCTTCAAATGGATCGGGCAGTTACAACTTATTGGACAAAAATCCTGTTACCGGCGAAAACCAATACCGTTTAAAAGTTTCTGATTTTAACGGCAATATTACATATTCAAACGTAGTAAGCATTAACTACAGTGTATGGCATAACCTGATCAGTAATATTAACATTTACCCTAACCCTGCAGCATCTATACTTAATTTATCAGTAAACCAGAGCTTTAGTTTGTCTTCGTTTAAGGTATCATCCTATAAGATCCAGATCGTAAATTCATTTGGCGTGGTAGTAAAGAAAGCAACATCGAATCAATCAACCTGGAATACTAATATTTCTGACCTGCAGCCGGGTACTTATATTGTACAGGTTACCAATAACGACAATAATGGCTTTGTAGGTACGGCAACCTTTATAAAGGACTAAGGTTATTTTAGATTTAAAAACCGCTTAATGATGCGCAGTTTATGGGTATATTTCTTTTGTTCTTCAGAATAAATACCCTGACTATCGATGTGATCGATTTTAACACGCCCCGAAGCGTGAATAATTTCGGAGTTGTTTAACATAATGCCCACATGTGTGATCTTGCCTTCCTCGTTATCAAAAAAGGCAAGGTCGCCCAAGCGGGCTTCAGATATGAAATCTACCGTATCGCCCTGCTCCGCCTGCATCCTGGCATCGCGCAGCAGATGAATACCCTGCAGTCTGAAAACGGTTTGGGTAAAGCCTGAACAATCAATGCCATAGTGGGTACGGCCTCCCCAAAGGTAAGGCGTATTCAGGAACGATTTGGCTGCTACATCAATACTCTCTGTTTCTCCTATTTCCCCTATTATTTCAAATTTTTCATTATTGATATGGCAAGTGGTTCCTTTTAGAAAAACCAATGAGCTTGACACAGGCAAATAAAGTACACTATTATTTACCTTCTTCCATGCCTGTGTTACGGCGCGGTATGTAACCGGTGCCGGATTTTGTTTAAGTGATTTATAAGCAATATGCCCCAGCATGGCGAACTGCAGGCGGCCTATCCACCCTTCGTAATGGTCATAGGCTGTAACAACCCTTACCCACCGGTCCTTCCATTCCAGTATTTCAAACGCTTCGCCAAACAATATTTGCGAAACCTGCTCGCTTCTATCGCTGGGTTCGGCCCTTAAAGGGATCAGTGCCAGGTTACAAATGCCATATTCCATTAGTACAGGGGTCAGATTTAGGGATATAAACAGCTTTACAACTATAATTTAAAATCCCGGTTAAAAAAATAGGGGAACGCATTTAATACACATTCCCCTATTATCAAATATAAAAATATCCTATCTATTATTCATTCATATGCAGCCATTCTTTTTTGGCCAGCAGTTCTTCTTTAGTTTCACGCACGTCTTCGTCGTCTACGCAGCAATCAACCGGGCAAACGGCAGCACATTGCGGCTCGTCATGGAAACCTACGCACTCAGTACACTTGTCAGGTACAATGTAATATATATCATCTGATAATGCTGCCTGAGATTCTTCAGCGTTCAGGGTATTACCATCTCCAAAATCAATGAGGCCCTTTAGCCCTGTACCGTCCGAAAAACGCCATGCTGCACCCGCATCGTAGATAGCGTTGTTAGGGCATTCTGGTTCGCAGGCCCCGCAGTTTATGCATTCGTCGGTGATTTTAATCGCCATATTTTCTTATTATCTTATATTCTAATTTTACCTTTGCCTTGCTTAACAAGCATGCAAATATAACAAAAAATCACTTTTAGGGTTTATTCCCTCACCATTTATATGTCAAAATTTGAAAAAGCCTACTTAGCCGATATATTTTCTACGTTAGGAAAAAATTTAAGTTGCCCTGATGAGGAACTAAATGCCATTATTAAGGACGAATATCATTATAACGCCTGGTTTACGCCCGAAAATGTACAAAAAGCCGTTGAAGCCATTGGTTTAATGCTGAATAAGCCAGATCTGCTAAAATGGCTCGACAGATATCCATTAAACCCTAAAGAGCCAAAAACTATTGGGTTGGTGTTGGCCGGCAATATACCGCTTGTAGGCTTCCATGACGTGTTGTGTACATTGATCACCGGTAACCGTGCACAGATCAAAGCATCTGCACAAGATGCAAGATTGATAAGTGCTGTACTGGACCGCCTGACAGCTATTGAGCCTGCTTTTAAGGAGCAATACACTTTTACAGAAAGACTTGCGAATTTTGATGCAGTGATAGCCACTGGCAGCAACAATACGTCGCGTTACTTCGAGTACTATTTTGGTAAAGTACCGCATATTATCCGCAAAAACCGGAATAGTGTTGCAGTGCTTACAGGCTCTGAAACAAGCGAACAGCTCTATGAACTCGGTCATGATATTTTTGATTACTTTGGGTTGGGCTGCCGAAATGTTTCCAAATTATTTGTACCTAAAGGATATGATTTTGAGCCCTTTTTTAAGGCAATAGAACCTTATCATAATATTATCCATCACCATAAGTACAACAACAATTACGATTATAATAAGTCAATCTATCTGGTTAACCGCGATAAACACCTCGACAATGGCTTTTTGCTGCTGAAAGAAGATAAAAGCATGACCTCGCCTCTTGCGGTATTGTTTTTTGAATATTATGATAACGTTGCTGACTTAGATCAAAAGTTAAAGGATGAAAGTGCCAATATTCAGTGCATAGTAACTAAAACTTCTCCTTCAGGGAGTTGGGGGGCTGCTGTTCCGTTCGGGCAAAGCCAGCGGCCTGCATTATGGGATTATGCCGATGGCGTAGATACGATGGATTTCTTGACAAAGCTTTAAAATAACAATACCTTTGGAGGGAAGCAAAAAGCTTAAAGCAGAAAGACCAAAGCTAAATTAGCTTAAGCTTTAAGCCTTCAGCTTTAAGCTTAAAATGTATATTATAAAAGTAAAAGGTGTAGCCAAAATACCTGATTATGTGCAGTTGCGCGATGATCAGTTTACGCTGCTTGCTTATTTCAGGGTCGACAGGCCTGAAAAATCGCTTGACAAAGTGGGCTTAGGCAGTAAGACGGACTACATTATGAATATTATCAAAGACCTGCCTTTTGGACAGATCTTAAAATTAGAATTATAAAATGATCGGCAATTCCATAATAAAGCTTAGCGGTGTTGATATTTTCCAGCAAAAACACCTGGTACTATCTAATGTAAACCTGCATATTGATAAAGGCGATTTCGTATGGCTGATCGGTCAGACCGGCTCAGGTAAAAGCAGTTTGCTCAAAGTTATTTACGGCGACCTGAACATTGGCGCCGGCGAAGGGCATGTATGCGGATACGAGCTCAAAAATCTTCCTTCTAAGGATATCCCTTTCCTGCGTCGCAAACTGGGTATCGTTTTTCAGGACTTTCAGTTACTGACAGACCGAACAGTAGAGCAAAACCTGCAGTTTGTGATGCAGGCAACCGGCTGGAAAGACAAAAAGCTTATCGCCGATAAGACCCTCGATGTATTGGAAAAAGTAGGCTTGCGCTCTAAGCTGAAAAAGATGCCACACGAACTTTCCGGCGGCGAGCAGCAGCGTGTGGTTATTGCCCGCGCCCTTATCAATGATCCGGAAATTATTTTGGCAGATGAACCAACCGGTAACCTCGACCCTGATACTTCTGAGGAAATTGTGCTGTTACTAAAACAGATCAGCCAGTCATCAGGCACTGCCATTTTGATCGCTACACATGATTATCATATCATACGCACCTTCCCTTCACGTATTATCAAATGCGAAAGCGGCAAAGTACTGGAAGATGTGCAAATAGCTTGATCTTTAAAGCAGCACCAGGAAGTGGCAGTAGTGGTATGGCCTAACTGCATTATGTCACATTGAAACTACCACTGCTACTGTCATTGCAGGCCTGAATGCCAATATTTGCAATAAAAACTTACTAACGCTGACACTCTGTCCTGAAAATATAAATGGCAGGATACTTGATTTGCAGAGTTGAATAATGAATTTTATTGTATGCTAAAAAAGAAAAAGAACGAGGAGACCGAAAACCTGGACGATAACGGAAGCGAAAACTTTGCAACCGAAGGAGGCGATGTCTTCTCATCCGAACCAACACCCGAAGATCTGCTAAAACAGGAAGTATCCCTGGCTAACGATAAATACCTGCGTTTATATGCCGAGTTTGATAATTTCAGGCGCCGCACCACAAAAGAGCGTACTGAGTTATTGCAAAGTGCAGGCAAAGATGTCATTGTGTCGCTATTGCCTGTGTTGGATGATTTTGATCGTGCAATTCGTCATATGGATAACACTGCTGATGTAAATGCCGTAAAAGAGGGTGTTGCATTGATACAGCAGAAACTAAAAAATATACTGGCACAAAAGGGCCTTAAAGAGATGCAATCTATCGGGACTGAGTTTGACCCTGAATTGCATGAAGCAATAACCAATGTGCCTGCCCCTTCAGAAGAGCAGAAAGGGAAAGTGATAGACGAAGTGGAAAAAGGGTACTATCTGAACGATAAAGTAGCCCGTTTTGCCAAAGTTGTTGTAGGAAATTAATGACTGAATTAATGAATTAGCGAATTAGTGATTTGCAGGTGATGTTACCTACTCAATAATTCAATAATTCAGTAATTCGATAATTGAATATAGATGTCAAAAAGAGATTATTACGACGTGTTGGGCGTTTCCAGGGGTGCCGATGCTGATGAGATCAAAAAAGCTTATCGTAAAATGGCTATTAAATATCACCCGGATAAAAATCCGGGCGATAAGCAGGCTGAGGAAAATTTTAAGGAAGCTGCCGAAGCATACGAGGTACTAAGCAATCCGGATAAAAAACAGCGTTACGACCAGTTCGGCCATGCGGCCAATGCGCACTCGGCCAACGGCGGCGGATTTGGCGGCGGCGGTATGAATATGGAAGACATATTCAGTCAGTTTGGCGACATATTTGGCGGCGGAAGTCCGTTTGAAGGGTTCTTTGGTGGCGGAAGACAAAGCGGTAGCGGCCGTCGTGTGCAACGCGGCAGCAACCTGCGTATTAAAGTACGTTTGACGCTTGAAGAAATTGCCAATGGTACTGAAAAGAAAATAAAGGTAAACAAACAGGTAGCCTGTAAAACCTGCGACGGTACCGGTGCTAAAGACCGTTCGTCAGTACAAACCTGTAAAACCTGCGGTGGCCAGGGTGCTGTGCGTAGGGTAACCAATACCATTTTGGGCCAGATGCAGACCACAAGTACCTGCCCTACTTGTAACGGTGAAGGTGCGGTTGTAACTGCAAAATGTACAGTATGCCATGGCGAAGGCGTCGTACGCGACGAAGAAACTATCAGCATTAATATTCCGGCTGGTGTAAGTGAAGGTATGCAGCTAAGCATGAGTGGCAAAGGTAACGCTGCACCTCGTGGCGGTATTCCGGGCGACCTGATCATTCTGATAGAAGAAATACCTCACGAAACATTAAAGCGCGACGGGAACAACGTGATCTACGATCTGCATATCAGCTTTATCGATGCCGCTTTAGGTACAAGTGTTGAAGTACCGACAATTGATGGCAAAGCCAAGATCAAGATAGATCCAGGTACGCAAGGCGGAAAGATATTGAGGTTAAAATCAAAGGGTATCCCTGAGGTAAACTCGTACCATCGCGGTGATCAGTTGGTTCACATCAACATCTGGACACCAAAAGCATTGAGCCGCGAAGAACGCGACCTGCTTGAAAAGCTGCAAAGCTCTCCGAACTTTAAACCAAGTCCGGGTAAGAATGAGAAAAGCTTCTTCGAACGGATGAAGGAATACTTTGAATAAGCGGAAAGCTGAAAGCATAAAGACTAAGCCCAATATCGTACAAGATTTGGGCTTTTTTATTGCACAAGTGTCATTTAAATAGAACAAGCACGGGGTTGAGCTGCTGCGCCCAAGAGAATCTTATAAGATTTGCACTTCGGGCATGTAAGGCGTATAAGATTTCTCTCCGCCAAAGGCGGATCGAAATGACATGGTTATTTAATTTGTTTACTTAAAACCGGCTGATGCTGTATCAACTCATTGATTAGCTTTTCTACTTCTTTGTAGTCAACTTTTTTAACCAGATAAGCCTGTCCTTTGCCGTTATCATCCCATGAATTTTTGCCGTCGTCGGCGACAATTATCCTGCCCCGGTGTAAAGTATAATAAGGTGAATATCCTTTAATAGCAACCAGTACGGCTGTCTCGTCCCAGCTTTTGCGGCCTGCTGAATCTTCCTTTGCCTGTGGAATAGATATCCTGAACACATCCTTAACAGGATCATTTTTTATAGCTTCATTATGGATCAGCGGTACCCCTGCCATGATCTTCGCTCCTATCTCAAAACCGCTGAGTATCACTTGTGTTGGCCAGTTTTGATATACGTTTTGTGATGCCTTAGCGTCCTTCATCACATTAAATTCATAGCCCGATGGGAATTTGCCACCCATGCAAACCAGCAGCTTTACCTTTTTAGCAACCAGCGCTTTTCCATCGAGATCTGAATATTCATCAGCGCCTGTATTTAACAAGTTCGACAAATTAGTTAGAAACCCGACGGTAACGATGGTTACGCTTTTATCAGGCTGCAAGGCCAGTATTTTGCGGTAAAGCTTAACCGCATCCTGTGCTTCATCGTTGCTTTTAATTTTGTGCGGATATTTTTCCAACAGCGTATCAGTCCAATGCTGCCAGTCGCGCAATGCTAATGCCTCACCTTTGGGCACGCCTATTGGGATGTCCGGCCGACCGAAATAAGTATTGAAAACATCCAAAACGCTTGCTACTCCGGCATATTTGGTGCTGGCCATAGTTGCCAATATCCTGGCTTCGCCTTTGTCAGCAAAAGCATGCAGAATAGT
>JBQCEA010000650.1:0-8115 GCA_051960695.1 Mucilaginibacter sp.
GATGCGATCGTGATCGGCTCCGGGATATCCGGTGGCTGGGCAGCGAAAGAACTGACACAAAAAGGACTTAAAACGATCATGCTGGAAAGGGGCAGGGACATAGTGCATGTAAAGGACTATGTAAATGCCAATAAAGCACCCTGGGAATTCCCGCACCGCGGGGGAAGAACCGTACAGATGGAAAAAGATTACCCGGTACTCAAACGGGATTACCCACTGAACGAAACTAATCTGGACTATTGGGTAAATGAAAAAGAAAGCCCTTATGTGGAGATCAAGCGTTTTGACTGGTTCAGGGGCTACCATGTAGGGGGCCGCTCGCTGATGTGGGGCAGGCAAAGCTACCGCTGGCATGATACCGACTTCGAGGCCAATTTAAAAGATGGCATCGGTGTTGACTGGCCGATCAGATACAAAGATCTTGAAAAATGGTACAGCTATGTAGAAGGCTTTGCCGGTATCTCGGGCAACCGGGATGGAGTGCCAATCCTGCCGGATGGCAACTTTATGCCGCCGATGGAAATGAACTGTGTGGAAAAGGATGTGGCAGCCAGGATCAACGAACATTATAAAAAAGAAGGCCGTCACATGATCATCGGCCGTACGGCCAATATCACCAAGCCGCTGCCGGGCAGGACCAACTGCCAGTACCGGAATAAATGCTGGCTGGGCTGTCCATTCGGAGCATACTTCAGCACCCAGTCGTCGACACTGCCTGCAGCTGTGGCAACAGGCAACCTGACGGTAAGGCCATGGTCTATCGTAACCAAGATCTTGTACGATAAGGACACCAAAAAAGCCAAGGGAGTAGAGGTGCTGGATGCCCAGAACAACCAGACCTATCAATATTTTGCCAAGATCATATTCTTAAATGCTTCGACACTGAACTCAGCCTGGGTACTGATGAACTCAGCTACGGATATCTGGCCTGATGGATTAGGATCAAGCAGCGGTGAACTGGGCCATAACCTGATGGACCACCACTTAGGTGTAGGCGCAAGCGGCCACGTAGAAGGCTATGAGGATAAATATTACTTTGGCAGAAGAGCGAATGGCATTTATATACCGAGATACCGCAATTTGAATGGTGAAAAGCGTGATTACATTCGTGGCTTTGGTTACCAGGGCCGCGCATCACGGGAGACATTCAGCCATAATATACCCGAATATAGTATTGGCGCTGCTTTTAAAGATGCACTCAGTGAACCAGGGCACTGGACGATGAACATCGGCGGGTTCGGTGAAACACTGCCTTACCATGAAAACACGGTAAAGCTTTCGAAAGACAAAAAAGATAAATGGGGTCTGCCAGTACCGGAAATCAATGCCATTGTTCGGGATAATGAGTTGAAGATGCGTATTGATATGCTGAATGACGCTAAGGAAATGCTGGAAGCAGCTGGTGTAAAAGATGTGAAAACTCATAGCATGGAACCAGTATTAGGCCGTGGTATCCACGAAATGGGTACAGCACGCATGGGCCGCGATCCAAAAACTTCGGTACTGAACGAGTGGAACCAGGTTTGGGATGCCAAGAACGTATTTGTGACTGATGGCGCTTGTATGGCTTCAACAGCTTGCCAAAACCCATCATTAACTTATATGGCGCTTACTGCCCGCGCAGCAGACTACGCAGTAAATGAATTAAAGAAAGGCAACTTAGCGTAATTATATTAGTTTGGGGACAAATGTCATTTCAATGGAGTAAGCGTATGTCTTAACCTTGAAATGACATTTTTTATTGGGCTCACTCGCCCCAGGCAGTTATAACAATACTGCGCTGACCACCATGGTTACGGTGCTCACATAAATAAATGCCCTGCCATGTGCCTAAAGCTAACCGGCCATTGCGAATAGGAATAGATACTGAACTACCCAACATAGCGGCTTTTAAATGAGCAGGCATATCATCAGGGCCTTCATCATCGTGCCTGTAATCAGGATCATTTTCGGGTACTATTTTATTGAAATACATTTCAAAATCCATTCTTACTGTTGGGTCAGCATTTTCATTGATACATAATGAAGCTGAAGTATGCTGAATAAAAACCTGGCACATTCCGGTTTTGATCTCGCCGATCTGTGGTAAAGCGTGCACTACTTCATCTGTAACCAGGTTGAAGCCCCTTTTACGCTCCCGTAGGCGTATCGATTGCTGATATATCGTCATTTAACGCAATTCTAATAATAAATTAAAACAACTTGGCATGCCGATGTTTTAATAAAATATAGGACCTTTTAAAACTTGTTACTATGGAAACGCAAAAAAATGCCGATATGAATGAAGGGCAGGGAAGGCCTACATCAGACCGCAATTTTATTGATCATAAAGAAGATCAAAAACAAAAGGGTATAAGCAATGGTGGCGGTCAGAGATCTTTTCAGACCTCAAACCGCGACAATGAGCGAAAACGCGCTAACAAAAGAAGATCATTGCTGTAACAAATAAAGGCCGGATACCCGGCCTTTATTTGTTCATAAATTTTATTTCATTTTCCTGCATCCTCGTCATAACTACCTTTTCAATAACATTTAGAGGTAATGGCTCTTGCGGTACAAAATGTAATGTAGAACCTGTTACTTTGATGTCCTTAAGCTCGTCCTTTAATCTTTTAGTGAGATCACTGCTCATTGTATAAAGGCTGCAAAAATCTTTGGTTACGCCAAATCCAACCAGCATATAATAATACTTGAAAGATGGAACCTGGTAGCTGATGGATTCCGTTGCCTGTGGTGCTAGTGATTTGATGACATTATAAAGCTCATGAAGCATTCGTTTAAATTTCTCCGGCTGCATAGCGATATACTCTTCAATGGTTTGTGGCGTTGCCTCGTTATGCCTGCTCATACGCTTCCTCAAGCTTGGCTATATCCATTTTAGTCATCTGCATCATTGCTTTCATTACGTTATTTGCTTTTTCCTTATCAGGGTCATTCAGGTACTTACCTAAAGCATTGGGCACAACCTGCCAGGTAATGCCGAACTTATCATCAAGCCATCCGCATTGATTAGGTTTACCGCCTTCTGATAACTTATTCCAGTAATGATCTACCTCTTCCTGAGTTTCGCAGTGAATAAAAAATGACGTAGCAGGCGAAAATTGAAACACCGGACCATCATTGAGAGCATAAAAATCGGTACCATTTAACTGAAATTCTACAGACATTACCGTGCCTGGCGTTCCCGGACCGGACTCCCCATAGCGGGCAACACGGTTAATTTTAGAGTCTTTAAAAATAGATATATAAAAATTCATAGCTTCCTCGGCCTGATCGTCAAACCAAAGGAAAGGAGTGATCTTTTGCATATTATTCCCACTTTATGTTTTTAACTGATCTGTTAATGCAAAGATAAGCGTCATATTTCAACACCGGTATGTTATAAATGCGACAATCGTAAGGGGCAGATAAGGCAAAAAAGGACACCTAGGTAACAAAAATACCCCTCTGTAATAATGGAAGGTATTTTTATACGGATAATATATATTATTTTTTTACTTGTTTGGTTGGTGTAGCTTTAGCAGTACCATTCTTCGGAGCCGATTTAGTTATAACAGGCTTGGGGGTTGTTTTTGCGACAGGAGCACTAGCCTCTTTTACAGGCGCTTCACTGGTAGCAGCTGTTTTAATTTCTTCAGCTGGCTTCAGGTTTAGGGTTAAATTCTTAACAAATTTTTTTGCTAATTTCTTCGACTCTTTTTCGATATCTATATCAAGTTTTGAGCCGTTTTTACTTAACTCATTAGCAATATTTTGTAGTGCTTTGGCCAGCTTTTTATGAACATCGTCCTTTATTTTCTTTTTTGCTGCTTTCAATTGAGAGTGGGGTTTTTCCTTTTTCATATTTATGTGCTACCCAAAAGTAAATTACTGAAATGTAAATTCAATATTATATTTATGTTAAGTGTATTATTATATGTTAACATAAATAGATGTTACACTGTTTGGCAAAGTATAAAACAAAAAAACACCCGTCTGTTTAAAACGGGTGTTGAAATTTTAAAGGTAGGATGCAGGGCCGTTAGGAAACAAGTTTTACTTCAACGCGGCGGTTACGCTCGCGGCCTTTTTCAGTTTTGTTAGATGCTATCGGCTTTCTTGATCCGTAGCCTTTAGTTGCTAAGCGTGAAGCATCGATTCCAGCATTTGAAAGATATAGTTTAACAGCATTGGCGCGGTCAACAGAAAGTTCCATGTTATGTTTTGCAGTTCCTTCTGCTGAAGCATTCCCATTTAAAATAAACTTTGCGGAAGGATCAATTCTCATTTCGTTAACTATATGGTCAAGGTACTGAATAGCGCTGGTGCGTAAAACAGCTGAATTAAAATCAAACTGAATATTTGAAAAAGCATAGTCCGGTTTCTCTGGTGCTGGTGCATGTTTTATCGGTGCCGGAGGGGCAGGTGCAGGTTGCGCAGCTGGCTTAGTCTCAGTTGTTGATGTTTGCGCCGGTTGGTTAACCAATTTCTTTTTGGTATGACATGATTGTAAAGTAAATGCTAACGTAGCTATAATGCAGGTATATATAGAGATTTTAAAAGTTTTCATATCTGTGAATAATTAGGGAAATAAATGTACCATATGGATATACCTTAGCAAATACATATTGTATTTACCTTGTTAGGATATCGCTTAATAAAAAGGAAATTGACTACACAATTATCACAACCGAAGTACGCATTGAGTAATGCATACCTCTGGCCTTTCGGCTAAGCAATCAAATAATAAATTATAGGCTGGTTTTATGGATATTATGAATAAACCCAGGAAGAATATTTCAAAAGGAATACCCGCAAACTTTATTCTTGGAATTAGTGATGTACTAAGTTTGTCATCTATTGATTTATCAACCTTAACCAAAAGACTGACATGATCAATACTGCTTCGCATAACAGGATATTCATTTGCACCTGTTTGCAATGCTGGTGGAGTATACTGACTTAAATAATAATAAGGACTGGCTTTTATAAAGATAAATAGTATAAGCAAGATAATAGTTATCTTGTTTTCGGGCCGGTCATTTTTGGGGTAAAACACAACTTTCAGATGTCATCTGCAAAAATAAATATTGCAACAAATTGTGCAAGAAATTATTAAAGTTCGGTAGTAACTTTTCCGAATAAGCAATTTTCATCAAGTAATTTTCGATTTATTTAAATATAATTTAATAGGTTTTGACCTTTCAGTGTCAAACCGAACTTTCTTTAAAGTGTTATAAGATAAATTAATACTTAAAATAATGAAAGTAACGTACATTTCAACATATCCCCCTAGAGAATGTGGCCTGGCTTCGTTCAATAGAAATTTGATGACTGCAATTGAATCGAATTTCCCCGAAAGCGCCCAGGATCTTAAGGGATCTGTGATCGCTATAAATAATGAGAATGACCAAGAATATGAATATCCCGCTGAAGTTAAATTTATAATCAGGCAGCAAAGCCTTGACGATTATAATGCAGCAGTTGATCTCATCAACTCAAGCGATACAGACGCCTGTATTCTCCAGCATGAATTTGGGATATTCGGAGGCGATTGTGGCGTGTATGTTCTTTCCTTGATCAATCAAATTCAAAAACCACTTGTAACAATATTGCATACCGTTTTGGAAAGGCCGACGAACCAGCAAAAGGTGATAATCCAAAATATAGCTAAAAGATCAGACAGGGTAGTGGTAATGGGAAAAACAGCCATTGGCCTGCTCAAAAAAATATATAATGTATCTCCTAAAAAAATAAGTTATATAGAACATGGCGCACCAGACATTGATGCACCGGTAAACAATCCTGTAAAGGCTGACCCACTATTCAGGGACAATAAAGTGTTGTTGACATTTGGTTTGATAAGCCGCAATAAAGGATTGGAAACAGTGGTAAGGGCTTTACCAAAGATAATTGAAAATCATCCGGATGTTAAATATGTAGTGCTTGGTGCCACACATCCGGGGATCAAGAAAAGCTCAGGCGAAGAATATCGTGAATATTTGATAAAAGTAGCTGAAGAGCTTGATGTAAGTGACCATTTGGTCTTCATAAACCGTTATGTTGCCGAGGATGAACTGATCAATTATTTATCAGCGGCAGATATTTATGTTTCGCCGTATTTACTGGAAGCGCAGATAACCAGTGGTACGCTTTCGTATGCAGTAGGAGCTGGTGCTGCAATTGTAGCAACCCCATATTGGCATGCCCGCGAATTGCTGGCTGAAAACCGCGGCAGGCTATTCGGTTTTAAAGACGAGAAACGATTAGCTTCTATTGTAAATGAATTACTGGACGATCAGCAAACACTGCAGCAAATAAAAAGCAATGCTTATGAATACGGCACTAAACTAAGGTGGCCTGTTATTGGCAAAATTTATCTGAATGTACTTCATGATGT
Source organism: Mucilaginibacter sp. (assembly GCA_051960695.1). Lineage (GTDB taxonomy): Bacteria > Bacteroidota > Bacteroidia > Sphingobacteriales > Sphingobacteriaceae > Mucilaginibacter. Next base: position 6,380 of record JBQCEA010000650.1, read on the forward strand.
TATAGAAAAGACCGATCTGAGTGAGCAAATTCTGCGGCATGTTATCGATCCTGAATTAATGCCTGAGTTCAACCTGGATTATGTGAAGCTTTTAACCGACAGTACCGGTATTATCCAGCATGCTAAGTATGGCATTCCAAACTGGAAAGAGGGCTACTGTGTAGATGATAATGCTCGTGCACTTATTATGGCTTTAATGGCGTGCCAATTAAATTTCAAGGAAGCAGCTAAGCTGATTCCAACTTATATGAGTTTTCTGCTATATATGCAGAATGATGCCGGATATTTCCGCAATTTCTTAAGTTTCGACCGCAAATACCTGGATAAGATCGGATCTGAAGATGCGTTCGGCAGAACCATATGGGCATTGGGATATCTGATTTATTCTTCGCACAATAGCAATTACAGCAAATTAGGCGAAGATATGTTTCATAAAGCGGCACCTCATTTTAAAACGTTAAACTATCTGCGCGGTATAAGCAATACCATCATTGGCATTAGCTATTATTTAAAGGTGTACCCTTCAAATATTGAGATGGTTGAAACCCTGAATTATTTAACTGGTATACTTATCAATGCCTATGAAAGTGTAAGTGACGATGAATGGAAATGGTTCGAGAATGAACTTACTTATGATAATGCTATTTTACCGCTCTCATTGCTACATTCGGCGGAAATAACTGATAATGAAAAGGTCTTGGAAATAGCGTTTCAATCAATCAATTTCCTTGAGAAACTAACTGTAAATTCAAAACATTGGAACCCGGTTGGGAATAACGGATGGTATTACCGTGATGGGAAAATGCCGCTTCATGACCAGCAGGCAATAGAAACTATGGCGATGGTATTGATGTATGGACAAGCCTATGAAATGACCCGCAACAAACAATTCTTGAAAAAACTATTCTCTATACACGAATGGTTTCTGGGCGAAAATATACTTAATATTCCGTTATACGATGCCGAAAGTGGCGGATGCTCAGACGGGTTACAACCCCATGGCATCAACCAAAACCAAGGTGCTGAAAGTTTGCTTGCTTACCTAATATCTCATCTTACGGTATTGCAAAAATTTAAAGCAAGCTCTGGTTTTAGCTATGACCCTGTAACCATGGCAACTGTTACGGCAAAATGAAGGTGGCTGTTTTAGCCCCTGTCGCATGGCGCACGCCTCCAATGCATTATGGCCCTTGGGAGCAGGTAGCATCTAATATTACAGAGGGCCTTGTTGCGCAAGGCATTGACGTTACACTTTTTGCCACCGGTAATTCTATTACAAAAGGCAAACTGGAATGGGTTATAGAGCAGGGGTATGAGGAAGAACGTGGTCAGGACGCAAAAGTTGTTGAATGCCTGCACATAAGCCATTTAATGGAGATGGCCGAAAATTTCGACATTATCCACAACAATTTTGACTTTTTGCCACTAACTTATTCCCGGCTTATTAAAACGCCGGTAATTACTACTATTCATGGCTTTTCGTCCGAGAAGATCATTCAGGTTTATGAAAAGTATAACCAGTCAAGTAATTATGTTTCAATAAGCAATTCAGATCGGTCGCCTAAATTAAAGTACTTAGCAACAGTATATAATGGACTTAAAACAGACGAATTCAGCTTCACAAAAACGCCCGATGATTATCTATTATATTTTGGAAGGATACACCGGGATAAAGGCACTGCCGAAGCTATTGAAATTGCGAAAAAGGCCAAAAAGAAACTGATTATTGCCGGGAT
>JBQCEA010000651.1:0-6194 GCA_051960695.1 Mucilaginibacter sp.
AGTTCCTGGTGGACTTTGGCGGTTTCTTTCTGATAAAAATCGCGCTCGTGCTTCAGCTTACTTAGCTGACTATGGTATTGGTATTGTGAGAACAGATCATTCTTATCAAAAAAGATCATCCACACCACAAAAGCCACGGTGACTACGAAATACTTGTTCCTGAAAAGATGGAGCAGGCGCTTCATTTTAAACTAAAATAAATTTCGTTTAAAGCTATTTAATTATTTTGAACGACGCAAGGCGACATTGTTAACTTATTAACAGTTAGTTGAATTGGTTGTAAAGCTCCGAATGGTTGTATTGGTTTAAGCCCTTTCAGTAATAAACTATTTGTATTTTCTTGCTGAATTTAACGCAAGTAGTCCGCCTAAAAAGAAAATTGCCCCGCATGGCAGCATGTAGTTTTTAAGCGCAGCATATTCTATTCCGCAATAAATGAATACGCATCCCAATAGAAAATAAACAACAGAATTTCGATAAAAAACACTCGCAGTTCTGGCAGCGGCTTTTCTGTTGTTTTGCATCAGTTTGTTTAATGATCTCGCTTCTTCTACGCAATTTACGCAAGCAATTCCATTCTCAACTTCTGTCACGCAATCAGGGCATAACCCTTTGCTGCAAATTTTGCAAGTACCAACAGCCGACACTGAGTGATGATTATAGCAATTCATGTGATAAAGATTTGTGATAAATCTAAAACTTTTTTACAAAAAAGGATAAGGAATTTATATTTCAAGGGATTTAATAATCTTGCCTTGTGGATGAAATTCCTTTTCGCTTTTTGCGATCACGATAGTAGCAATACCGTTTCCGATCATGTTGGTTAAAGCCCTCGCGGTCGACATAAAACGGTCAACCCCGAACAGGATGGCAACACCCTCAACCGGTATTACTTTGATAGCCGTGAGGGTAGAAGTAAGCACAATAAAACCACTGCCGGTAACGCCTGCGGCACCTTTGGAAGTGAGCATCAGGATGCCGATGATAACCAGTTGCTGCCCCAGCGACAGAGGAATATTAAACACTTGTGCCAAAAAGATAACCGCCATAGAAAGGTAAATGGTGGTACCGTCAAGGTTAAAAGAATACCCCGCCGGAATAACCAGCCCGACAACCGATTTGGCGCAACCAAATTGTTCCATCTTTTCCATCATGCTGGGCAGTACCGTTTCGGAAGAGGACGTACCGAGCACAATGAGTATTTCCTGCCGGATAAATTTCAGATATTCCAAAAGACTGAATTTGAATATTAAGCTAACGATATAGAGTACGATGAAAATGAATAGTAACATGGTCAGGAATACAGCGCCCAACAATTGAAGCAATGGTTTTAAGGTGTCGATACCATAAGTAGCGACGGTGAAGGCCATTCCGCTAAACGCACCGATAGGGGCCAGTCGCATCACCAGGTTCATGATATTGAAGAATACCTTGTTCAGTCTGTCGAAAAGATCAAGCACCGGCTTGCCTGCATCTTTCATCAGGTTAAGGCCATATCCAAACAGTATAGCAAAGAACAGTATCTGTAAAATATCACCCCTGGCAAAAGCATCGAATACGTTCGACGGAATAATGTGCGCGAAGAATTCGCTCCATTTCATTTCGGCAGCTGCCTTCTGGTAAGTCTGCAGTTTTTCGGTATTTACATTATGAGGTGTTGGCAACCCGCTTCCCGGTTTAAGGAGATTGGCAATGGTAACACCCATCACGAGTGCAAACGTGGTTACGATCTCGAAGTACAATATCGCTTTGCCGCCAACCCTTCCTACTTTTCGCATATCGCCCATGCCGGCTATACCCAGAATAATGGTGAAGAAAATGATCGGCGCGATGAGCATGGTGATGAGGTCGATAAATTTCTGGGTAAGCAGTTTGGCTGTAGGTGCGAAATCTTTAAAATATAGCCCTACTATCACGCCAAATATAATGGCAGCAATAACCTGGAAGGTAAGGTTGGATAGCAATTTCTTCATCTTAACAAGTATACGATTAATTTATATCTCAGCAGGATGGTTGAAATGTAATAAAGCGAATAGGAGAGCTTATACGTTATGAACCATCGCCCGGAATATGTAATTTTACCGCTTCAAAAACGCCATATTATGTATAATACGCTTAAACCGGTTTTGGAACAGGAGCTTGCCGACATTGAAAAGGCCGGATTGTATAAAAGAGAACGCATTATCACTTCTCCTCAAGGCGCCGATATTACGGTACAGGGCGGTAAAGAGGTGATCAATTTCTGCGCTAATAACTACCTGGGATTATCGAGCCATCCAAAGGTGATACAGGCTGCAAAAGAAACACTTGATACACATGGCTACGGCATGTCGTCGGTACGTTTTATCTGCGGTACGCAGGATATTCACAAAGAATTAGAGCAAAAGATCGCTGAATTTTTAGGTACTGAGGATACCATATTGTATGCTGCAGCATTTGATGCTAACGGCGGCGTTTTTGAACCATTGTTCAATGAGCAGGATGCTATTATATCTGACGAGCTGAACCACGCCTCTATCATTGATGGTGTACGGTTATGTAAAGCACAGCGCCAGCGCTACAAGCATGACGACATGGCCGACCTTGAAGAAAAGCTGAAAGCAACCCAAAATTGCCGTCACCGCATTATCGTGACCGATGGTGCATTCAGCATGGATGGTACTATTGCGCAACTGGATAAGATATGTGCATTGGCCGAACAGTATAATGCATTGGTAATGATAGACGAAAGTCATTGTTCAGGCTTTATGGGCAAAACTGGTCGTGGTACGCACGAATACCATAATGTAATGGGTAAGATCGATATTATTACAGGCACGTTGGGTAAGGCTTTGGGCGGTGCATCCGGAGGTTTTACATCAGGCCGAAAAGAGATTATCGATATGTTAAGACAACGTTCACGTCCTTATCTGTTCTCGAATACCTTAGCGCCGTCAATAACCGGTGCGTCGATAGCCGTTTTAAACTTATTAAGCGAAACCACTGAGCTACGTGATAAGCTGGAACGCAATACACAATATTTCCGTACCAAAATGACTGAAGCCGGTTTTGACATCCGTCCGGGTGTACATCCTATTGTACCGGTAATGTTATATGATGCAAAGCTATCGCAGGAGTTTGCTGCCAAAATGCTGGAAGAAGGCATTTATGTTATCGGGTTTTATTACCCGGTAGTGCCGCAAGGCAAGGCCCGTATCAGGGTACAGATATCTGCCGCCCATGAACAGGAGCATTTGGATAAGGCCATTGCTGCCTTTACCAAGGTAGGTAAGGAATTGGGGGTTATTAAGTAGCAGATGCAAGTAGCAGTAGCAGTTATTTTTAAGTAAGAAACTATGCAGGAACAAATAGATCAATTAATAGTCGAGATCAAAGCCGCTAATCCGGCAAATGCCGATGAGCTTGAGGCGTTCAGAATAAAATACTTAGGCACAAAAGGTATCCTGAAAGACTTATTTGAACAGTTTAAAAGTGTAAGTCCGGAAGAAAAAAGGGTATTGGGAAAGGTGCTGAATGAATTTAAGCAGTCTACAGAAGCGAAGTACAACGAACTGAAAGAAAGCCTCGACTCAAAACCTCAAACTCAAAACTCAGAACTTGACCTAACGCTTCCCGGTGACGGTTTTGCGGTAGGTTCAAGACACCCGCTTTCACTGGTGAGGAATGAGATCGTTGACATTTTCAAACGTCTTGGTTTCGTAGTCGCCGAAGGCCCCGAGATAGAAGACGACTGGCACAATTTCTCTGCATTGAATTTCCCCGAAGAACATCCGGCACGTGATATGCAAGATACCTTCTTTATCAAAAAGAATAATGGTAAGGATGATATCGCCCTGCGTACCCATACCTCATCTGTACAGGTACGTATGATGGAAAACGGCAAACCGCCGTTCCGCGCCATTATGCCGGGGAGGGTTTACCGTAACGAGGCTATCTCTGCCCGTGCGCATTGCTTCTTCCACCAGGTTGAAGGCTTGTATGTAGATGAGAATGTATCCTTTGCCGACCTGAAACAGACCTTATATCACTTTGTGCAGGAACTTTATGGTGAAGGTACTAAAGTACGTTTCCGGCCATCATATTTTCCATTCACTGAGCCATCTGCTGAAATGGATATTAGCTGTACTATTTGCCGTGGTGCTGGCTGTAACATGTGTAAGTACACCGGCTGGGTTGAAATTTTGGGCTGCGGCATGGTTGACCCTAACGTTTTAGAGAATTGCGGCATCGACAGCAAGAAATATACAGGCTTTGCCTTCGGCATGGGTATAGAAAGGATCACTAACTTAAAATATGTGATACGTGATCTGCGTTTATTCTCGGAAAACGATGTACGCTTCCTGAAGCAGTTTCAGACAGAGATCATATGATACGTAAATTCGGAATTTTAGCGATTGTTATGCTTACCTGCTTCTCTTGCGGTAAGGAGTCAGGCTATGTTCCGAATGTTGCTGTAAGCTTTGAAGCCGATGTTAATGATCCGCGCCTGGCCGCTTTACATAGTCCGGGCGGCGCGGTTATTATTCCGGGTTATGGCGTAGCCGGGATAATTATTTACCGCGAAGCAGATATGAGCTACGCCGCCTACGACGCCTGCAGTTCATACTTGCCCCAAAACCGTTGTGCCGTAAAACTTGATAATAACTCACTTACCTGTACTGATCCCTGCAGCGGTTCTAAGTTCTCACTCATTGACGGGACCCCGGTAAAAGCACCTGCCACGCGGTCACTTAAGCCGTATAGTATAAATGTGAGTAATTTTGAGATATTTGTGTCAAACTGATACATGGAAGCTGACAAGATCAAAGAAAGCATTAAACGTGCCGCACAGGAGTTATTCCGGAAATTCGGCTATCATAAGACCAGTGTAAACGAGATAGCTAAAAAAGCCAAAATAGCCAAAGCTACCATCTATAAATATTTCGACAGTAAGGAAGCTGTGCTGCATGCCTTATTGATGGATTATATTAAAGTGAACGTGGATGAGCTGGTGCACGGAAATATGACCGAAATTGATGAGGAGGCACATTTGAACAATCTTATCATGAAAACCTGCCGCCTCTCTTACACAGTTTGCAATGAATTTATCGGATGGGATTTTATCCGCGAGTCGACTAACTCACAGGAGTTTCTTAAAAATCTTTCTAATGAATTAGAGGATATGCTGGTAAGCTCGTTTATGCAACTGGGCGGTATGCGGAAGAATGAACACTACGGTCAGCGTATCCGTTTCCTGATCAAATGCAGCAAAAGCATTGTGTTCAGCTTTGCATTTACTTCTGTCAGCGACTCGGACGTGCGTAAAAACTTCGTTTCATTCCAAAAAGAGATCCTTCCTTACCTGGTTAAAGCCGCAATAGCCGTCTGACCCTGTTATCAACTTATATCCTTGTATAATATCGGCTGATTGTGTACTTTGGCTATCAAAGTCCTTTTCCATGAAAGAAAAAGAGCTGCAAGACGAACTTGTATCCATCCGGAGCATGATGGAGCGTTCATCAAAATTCATTTCCCTCAGCGGACTGTCGGGAATATTAGCCGGAGTTTATGCACTGATAGGGGCCGGATTTATCTATTTTTCAGCACCGGATATTTTTGGCACCGGAGTTAATTACGATAATACGGTAGGCGTAACCTGGAATGTAAACAGTTCGCTTGCCGCAAAATGGGTATTGATAACCATGGCAGTCTTGTTTGCCTCGGTGATCACGGCTTATATCTTAAGTGTGAGACAGGCCCGCAGGAAAAAACAGCCCATTTGGGGCGCGGTTAGCCGGTCATTATTGTTCCACATGATCGTTCCGCTTATTACAGGTGGTATTTTGATAGTCATTTTTATCACTAAAACATATTTTGGGTTGATAGTACCTGCGATGCTGATATTCTACGGCCTATCACTGGCAAGCGTGAGCAGTTTTACGTTTGGTGAGGTGAAGTATCTTGGCTTGCTGCAAGTGGCACTTGGGCTTGTTGCTGCTTTCTTCCCTGGTTACGGCATATTGTTTTGGGCGCTTGGTTTTGGTGTGCTGCACATTGTTTATGGCAGTATGATGTACTTAAGATACGATAAGTGAATATTCCGTTCGATAAACTTGATAAAGCCTTTGAGAGCCGCGTAAGGCTGCAAATTATGAGTGTATTAGCAGCCAATGAACGGTACGACTTTAATTCGCTTAAAGAATTACTGAACACCA
>JBQCEA010000652.1:0-4375 GCA_051960695.1 Mucilaginibacter sp.
CAATTCTTTCCGCATCACATAATCATTCATCCAATAAGTACCGATTGGTATATCCTCTTTGTAAACTACAGTAAACCCCATTTTTTCATAAAAATTTTTTGCCTTATTGTGGCGGTTTACATTGAGGTCTAAAATATGCTTACCGGCTTCCAGCGTTTTTTCTGCGACGGTATTGATCAGTATTTTGCCATACCCTTTTCCCTGTGTTTCGGGCAGACAGTATAACTTGTGCAATTTGTATATTTCCGGGTCTTCCTCACGCGGCGAGTATCCGGCAAAGGCAACAGGTTTACCATCCTCCTCAAGCAATAAGTATGTTTGGGTATTATTTTTAATCTGTGAGTAGATCTTATCGAAAGAATATATTTCGTCAAGCATAAACCTGATCTGTTCCTTTTCTAATATAGGCGAATAGGTAGCCCACCATGTTTTTTCGGCGATATCAATAATGGTTGCCACATCATCAATTGCGGCCTGGCGAATTTTAAACATAGATACAAAAAAAGAAAAAAATCAAGTTATTAGAAAGATATTCAATGGGGGGAGGGGAATAGTCGCAGCGAGCGAGCCGGTTGTATGGCATGAATGACGGTTTAGCTTTTTCGAGCCGTAATCGAAAAAGCGTTAAAACAGTCAGAGCGGGCTGAAGTCATTCGCTGCGACTTGATCTTTGGTTACTTTCTATCAAGAGAAAGTAACAGATGCTTAATACTTATATCGTTCTCCCCAAAGCCTCTTTAATCGTTCCTTGGCTTCGTTCTCGCGGGCATTATTGCCGGGGTCGTAGATCTTAGTGCCTTTTATGGCGTCGGGCAGAAAATCCTGGTCAACAAAGTTGCCTTCAAAGCTATGTGCATACTTGTAATTTTTTCCATAACCAATATTTTTCATCAACCGCGTAGGCGCATTGCGTAGATGAAGCGGAACAGGCAGGTCGCCGGTTTGCCGTACCAATTCCATAGCCGCGCCGATGGCCGTTGTAGCCGAGTTACTTTTAGCTGACGATGCCAAATAAATTGCCGTTTGAGACAAGATCAGCTGCGATTCGGGCATGCCGATAACGTTTACCGCCTCAAAGCACGATTGTGCCAGCAGCAAGGCGTTCGGATTGGCATTGCCAATATCTTCCGATGCCAGGATCAGCATACGGCGTGCAATAAACAAAGGGTCTTCACCACCTATGATCATTCTGGCCAGCCAGTAAACTGCGCCGTTAGGGTCGCTGCCGCGCATGGATTTAATGAAAGCCGAGATAATATCGTAATGCTGCTCACCGGCCTTATCATAAAGCGCCATATTTTGCTGCACATGCTCCAGCACAACATCATTGGTGATGGTGATCTTTTTCCCTTCAATTGAATTGATGAGCAGCTCAAAAATATTGAGCAGTTTACGGGCATCGCCGCCTGACAAGCGCAGCAAGGCTTCCGACTCCTTAATGTCGATCTTTTTGCTCCGCAGCACCTCATCCTCTTTCATTGCTTTGTCGAGCAAACTGAGCAGATCGGTTTCCTCTAAGGATTGCAGGATATAAACCTGGCAACGGGAAAGTAACGCGGAGATGACCTCAAAAGACGGGTTTTCCGTGGTAGCGCCGATCAAAGTTACAATTCCGCGTTCTACAGCACCCAAAAGTGAATCCTGCTGCGATTTGGAAAAACGGTGTATCTCATCAATAAACAGAATAGGTAGTGTTTGACCCTGCTCTTTAAGAAGCGACGCTTTTTCAATTACCTCACGAACATCTTTAACACCTGAATTGATGGCACTCAAGGAAAAGAATGGCCTGAACAATGTTTGAGAGATAATGTAAGCCAGTGTGGTTTTACCTACTCCCGGAGGTCCCCAGAATATCATCGAAGGCAAAACACCCGACTCGATGGCTTTACGCAATACAGCGCCTTTACCAACCAAATGTTTCTGGCCGACATAGTCGTTCAATGTTTTGGGGCGCATACGCTCGGCTAAAGGCGGCAGGTTGTTCATCATGGTAAAATTCGGGAAAGTAAATTCTAAATCCTAAAAAAATTAGTATTTTCGGTGAGATTAATATGATCCACCAATTCAGCTCAACAAATTATCAGTCTATTTGTGATAAACTCGCTTCTGATGATGCCGATCTTCAAAAAATAATTGATACTTACGGCTACCCGCCGTTTTGGTCGAGGCCGAATAGTTTTGAGTCGTTGGTGCATATCATATTGGAACAGCAGGTTTCGCTGGCATCGGCATTATCAGCCTTAAATAAGCTACGGGAACGGGTTGAGGAAATTACCCCTGCACGAATTTTACTACTTACTGATGAGGAAATGCGAGCATGTTATGTAAGCCGGCAGAAAAGCGGTTATATCAAATATCTTGCTGAGGCACTTTTAAGCGGACAACTGAACCTGGAAGATCTTTACCAGCTGTATGATGATGAAGTAAGAGCAAAGCTGACCGCCTTAAAAGGTATAGGTAATTGGACGGCGGATGTTTACCTAATGTTCGCATTGCAGCGGGCAGATATTTTTCCAATCGGCGACCTTGCCGCAGTGAACGCATTAAAACGGGTAAAACAATTATCTGCGAAAACGACAAAAGAAGAAATGCTGAAGTTGATTAGCAGGTGGGCGCCATACCGCAGCCTAGCAGCTATGCTGCTATGGCACTTCTATTTATCCTCGCCCAAAAACCTAAAAGCTTGGTGAGCGTTTGGTTAAAATAGTGTTTTTTAACGGCCCGAATACTTGACAGACGGCATTGTTCGTTTAAGTAAAGTCCGGCAGGTTTATAAACCTGCGGATTCCCCGGCCAACTCAAAATATCTGCTAATGAAACTGATTATTCACGGTGGCTTTTTTAGCGAGTCGAAAACTAACCAGGAAATGAAGCGTGCCAAGCAGGAAGCTTTGCTGGAGATTGTAAGCCTGGGGCATAAGTACCTTGAAAAGCACAATGCCATTGAGACAGTGGTGTATACCGTTCGCCTATTGGAAGATTGTGAGCTTTTTAATGCGGGCACAGGGTCACAAATACAGAGTGATGGTAAGATTAGGATGAGCGCTTCCCTGATGGATGGAAAAAGGATGCATTTTGCAGGTGTGATCAATATTGAAGATGTAAAGAACCCGATTTGTGTGGCTGAAAGATTATTGCACATGCCTGATAAAGTTTTAAGCGGAAAAGGTGCGCAGGAATTTGCACGGGAACAAGGCTTTGGCTATTACAATCCGGAAACACATCAGCGCAGGCATGAGTACGAACAAAAGCTAAGTGATTCTATACGTTTAGGCACTGTTGGTTGTGTGGCATTGGACATTTACGGCGATCTGGCGGCTGCCACTTCAACAGGTGGAAAAGGTTTTGAGATACCGGGACGGGTAAGTGATTCGGCTACGGCAGCAGGTAACTATGTGAACCATGTTGCCGGAATTTCCTGTACTGGTATAGGCGAAGATATTGTAGGCGGCGCTGTGGCCCCGAAGATAGTTACACGGGTAACCGATGGCATGAGCCTGCAATTGGCAACAACTATAACCCTGAATGAATTAAAACCGTTTAATGGTTTTGCAGGGGTAATTGGCATAGCGGCAACAGGTGAAACATACCACGCCGATACCCATCCATATATGGTTTGGGCACTGCATGACGGAAGGGCGGAGGTATTTAATTAATTACCTTCAAATGATTGTAAGCCAATTTAGTATATTTACCTTTGCATGTAACTAATTAATTTTTTAATAAACCCGGGGGACAAGGATTTAATGCGTTTTAGGTTAATTATTCTCTTTACAGTCATCAGCTTTTCAGCATCTGCTCAATTGCTGCATATCAATCTTCACTTTAGAAAGCACCCGGTTTTGGCCGCTATAAAGCCTGTTAATGATCATTCTGTTAGCCGTATAAAAATTAATACACAGCCTGTATTGGTAGATGTAAAACCTTATATCTATAGCGAAACGCAATTTAACCTGGAAGCACAGGAAGTGCAGGTAATGAAAAAGGCCAAGCACAATATGAGCTGGAGGATCTATAACGAGGCAAGCTACAACTTCAGCGACCTTGCACAATTATATATCAAACTCCATCGTTATTCCGAAGCGAAATGGTATTTGCTGCAGAGCAATAATTTATCACGCCAGGAAAACGATGACAGGCACACCATAGCCAACCTCGTCAGTTTGGCTATTGTAAAGGCAGACATTGGAGACGCGATCTCAGCGCATAGCGACCTTGACGAAGCTCATACATTAGCACGTACTCACAACATGACGGACCTGGTTGCGCTGGTTGAAAAAAAGATGCAGCTGCTGGATGAAAACAAGCTGGGCGTAGCTAAGGCTGAAATAAAGTATGCCGAAACCGCTGGAACCGGTAAAAACAGCTTGTAAAT
>JBQCEA010000653.1:0-3392 GCA_051960695.1 Mucilaginibacter sp.
CCGGTCGTACCAAGCTTGATGATGAGCAATTCAGAAAAAACCTGCTTGAAGATATTAATCAATTTTCGCGCAGCGGTAAAGCTGATGCTGATAAATGGGCAGCATTTTCAAAAAATATTCATTATCAGATATCTGATGTAAAAGATGCTGAAACTTATAAGGAATTTGGTAAAAAAATAGAGACCCATAACGCTGAATGGAAAACAAAAGCCAATGTAATTTATTACCTGGCTGTATCACCCAATTTATTTCCCATCATCGCATCTAACCTTGCCAAAGCAAAGCTTGCTGAAGATAAAAAGCGGACAAGAATTGTAATTGAGAAACCTTTCGGTCATGATCTGGAAACAGCCAAAGAATTGAACAAATTGCTTTCGAGTATATTTGATGAATGCCAGATCTATCGTATCGACCACTATCTTGGTAAGGAAACCGTGCAAAATATTATGGCATTCCGTTTTGCTAATTCTATTATGGAGCCATTATGGAACCGTAATTATATAGAACATGTGCAGATATCGGTTACCGAGCAGTTAGGCGTTGAAGAGCGTGGTGATTATTATGATGACTCTGGTGCCTTGCGTGATATGATCCAAAACCACCTGTTGCAATTACTATGTCACATTGCGATGGAACCACCGGTAAGCTTTAATGCTGATGAAGTGCGCGACCGCAAGGTTGATGTGCTGAAGGCAATGCGCAAATTTAGTCCGGAAGATGTTCGGAACTCAGCTGTGCGCGGGCAATATGGCAGCGGCTGGATGAAAGGTAAAGAAGTGCCTGCATATCGTGATGAACCCAAAGTAGATCCGCAATCGAATACTGAAACCTTTGCAGCTATCAAATTTTTTGTAGATAACTGGCGCTGGCAGGGTGTACCCTTCTACCTGCGTACAGGTAAGCGGATGCACCAATCATCATCGGTGATCACCATACAATTCAGGGATGTACCGCATTTGATCTTCCCGACAGAAGCTGCCGAAAGCTGGCAACAAAACCGTTTGATCATTAGCATTCAGCCTGAAATGAGTATAAGATTACAGGTGCAGGCTAAGCGCCCGGGTATAGATATGGTTTTAAATGCTGTTGATATGGTGTTTGATTATCAGGGAACTTATTCACAACAGGCGCCTGAGGCTTATGAAACTTTGATACTGGACACTATGCTTGGTGATCAGACCCTGTTTATGCGGGGCGACCAGGTAGAGGCCGCGTGGGAATTGGTGATGCCTATATTAAATACCTGGCAGCATAAAAAGAGCCTGAATTTCCCTAATTATTCAGCAGACTCTTGGGGGCCGGAAGCAGCTGAGGCATTGATAGCACGCGATGGATTTAACTGGTTTACATTGCCTGTTAATGGCAAAAAATAATTGTCAATGAAGATAAATGTTTATAATACAGAAGATGAGGTGCTGGCTGGATTAGCAAATTATTTTGTTGATGTAGTTGCTAAATCAATAGCCGACCATGGGCAGTTCTCTGTTGCCTTATCAGGCGGGAATTCCCCGAAAAAGCTGTATGAATTACTCGCTTCACCGGCATACAAGGATAAGGTAGAGTGGGGTAAAGTGCATTTTTTCTTTGGTGATGAGCGATATGTGCCGCATACCGATCCGCAAAGCAATTACCTGATGGCGAAAAAAGCCATTTTAGAGCCGCTGGATCTCAGTCACAGACAAATTTTCCCGGTTGATACCTCGCTTTCTCCAACAGACGCTGCAGCAAAGTATACTAATGATATCAATTTATACTTTGCGGGATTTGATGCCCGGTTTGATCTTATACTGTTGGGGTTGGGAGATAATTCCCATACTGCGTCATTATTTCCACACACCCCGGTTCTGCACGATGATTCGGCATCGGTCAAGGAAGTTTATCTGGAAGATCAAAAGGTATATCGCATAACCATGACAGCGCCTTTGATCAACCAGGCCCATCATATTGCTTTTTTAGTTTATGGAGCGGGAAAAGCCGAAGCCGTTCATCATATTATTGATGATAAAAGAAATATTGAACTATATCCGGCTCAATTGATTAAGCCTGCTGATGGCGACGTCCAGTGGTTTCTTGATACACCTGCTGCTTCTCTTATAAGTAAAAAATAAGCTTTAAATTGCTTATCATTGCAAAATTCCCTTTCTTACTAAGAATTATTGTTTCTTAGTAAGAAAGGTTTCTCTTTTTTGGAATGTGAACGAAAAATGACAAATGGTATAATAATTGCACTCCTGTACCAGAAAAGTTTTGTGAAGTCAACACAAAAGAGAGAGCATTTAGTTTAGTATTAAACTTTGTTATATTTATAATTAATTGGAAACTATTATTAACGCTTATTTCATAATATGTTGGATTTAGTTTTATCTGATGAAGAGTATTTTAATGTTGAATTAGACTATTGGAAAGAGAAGCTACATGGTTTAGTGCCGCTGCATTTAACCACTGACTTCGTAAGGCCAAAATTTAGCAGTTCTGATAGATCAATTTCTGAATTCTTTATCGGTAAAGAAATAAGCTGTCAATTAAATTCATTAAGCGCCGAGCTTAACACTTCTCAATTCACTATTCTTTTATCTGCTTTTAAAGTACTGTTATTCCGTTACAGTAATCAGGAAGATATCTGTGTAAATAATGTGATCCCGGTACAACAAGATGGTCTATATGTTGAAAATGGCGATTGCCAAATCAACGTTTTAGCATTACGGAATACCATTACAGGGGAAGATAAATTTACCGATATTTTAAAGCGAGTAAAAAATACCACACATGAGGCATATCAGTATCAAAAAGTTCCTTTTGAAAAAATAATAGATAACCTGACCGGCATTTCACAGGAAATGAACTCATTGTTTCGTGTGATGTTCCTTTTACAAAGGGATGATGATATAAAGCTGTCTGGGAATGAATTCGTGATTCAACGAACAAAAAAACATGATCTTTCTTTTATTTTGACGGAAACCTCAAATGGTATTAAGGCTCAGATCAGCTATTCTGCTGAGTTATTCCAGGAAGCCACTATTGAAAGAATGGCTAAGCATTACCAGCAATTACTTGTTTCTATTTTAAAGGATCCGGGTAAAGCTGCCGGTGCATTACCTATGCTTACCGTTGAAGAAGAGAATGATATATTTGTAAAGTTTAATGATACTTTAACATATTATCCGGCCGAAAAAACCATAGTAGATTTATTCGAAGAGCAGGTATTAAGAACGCCGGATGCCATTGCACTGCGCCAGCATAACAGAACAATGACTTATGCTGAAGTAAACGAAAGCGCAAACAGGCTGGCCAATTATCTTATAGAAAACGGCGTAAAGCCGGGCGATAACATCGGCTTGATCGTTACACGCGGCTTCAGTATGATCATCGGCATGTATGGTATTATGAAAGCC
>JBQCEA010000654.1:0-2851 GCA_051960695.1 Mucilaginibacter sp.
GTAAAAGTGTAAAACGCGTTGCCGTTTGTGGTGGTGCAGGGGGCTTTTTACTAAAATATGCCATATCGGCAGGAGCCGACTTTTTTGTCACCGCTGATTACAAATATCATGAATTTTTTGATGCGGAAGGCAAGGTAGTTATTGCCGATATCGGACATTTTGAGAGTGAGCAGTTTACGGCTCAATTATTGTATGATATAATTCGGAAAAAATTTCCTACCTTTGCCATCCGTTTAACAGAAATTAATACGAACCCCGTCAAATATTTTATTTAATGGAACAAACCGTTGAACAAAAGCTGAAAGCTTTATACGAATTACAAACTATCCATACCAAGATTGACAAGATACGCCAGGTGAGAGGTGAATTGCCGATGGAAGTTGCAGACCTGGAAGATGATGTTGAAGGATTAGAAACCCGTATCCAGAAAATAAAAAATGAGCTGGACGACCTCGAAGATGATATAGTAACCCGCAAAAACCTGATCAGGGATGCGCAGGCTAACATCAAAAAATACGAAGCACAGCTTAACGAAGTAAAAAATAACCGTGAGTATGAAGCGATCTCGAAAGAGGTAGAAATACAAGGGTTAGATATACAAGTGAGCGAGAAGAAGATCAAGGAATTTGGTTATGAGATCACAACCAAAACCCAGATCTACGAAAAAGCGCTTGCTGACCTGGAAGGCCGTAAAAACGACCTTGAGGCAAAAAAAGCCGAGCTGGGCACCATCACTGCAGAAACTGAGAAAGAAGAAAGCGAATTAAATGCTGAAGCAGAAAAAGCTTCAAAGAATATTGAAGACCGCTTACTTTTCGCTTACAACCGTTTGCGCAATAATGCTAAAAATGGCTTGGCGGTAGTTACTATCCAGCGCGATTCATGCTCTGGCTGCTTTAACCAGATCCCTCCTCAGCGTCAGTCTGATATCCGTCAGCGCAAAAAGATCATTGTTTGCGAGCACTGCGGCCGTATCCTGGTTGATGAGCAAATGGCTTTGGAAGTAGAAACTGCTTAATTGGCAGATAAAGGGTAAAAAATATATAAAAGCGTTTCAATTTCAATTGAGGCGCTTTTTTTATGCGGTGTCATCGAACGTAAGTAAGAAATCCTGTACATAACGTATAAGATTTCTCACTTACGTTCGAAATGACATTTTTTTAAAATAAACTCGTTTGTCTACCCCCTTTCGGCACAAAAAGACTATAATCAAATTCAGGCATTTGCCTGCCGGCCATAAAGCGGTTCACTGACATCCGGAATAATTGATGTATAGAATCAGCCATCTTTCCATCACCACCCATACGCCGCCCAAATTCGCTGTCGTTTAATTTACCATCATGGCATAATTTGATCATGTTAAGCACTTTCTCGGCACGGTCAGGAAACGCTTTATGTATCCAATCGGTGAATATTTCAGCAATGCTGCCATTGAGCCGAACGATAGTAAAACCTGCACCTAAAGCCCCACGGTCGGCTGCTGCTTTAACAACGTCGGGAATTTCGTCGCTGTTAAGTCCTGGAATAATCGGCGCCGCCATTAGCCGTACAGGAACCCCATTCTCACTTAGCTTCTGTATCACACCAAGCCTGCCGGTTGCCGTAACGGTACGTGGTTCTAATTTTTGCCGGAGTTTTTCATTTAACGAATTGAGTGATACATTCACATGCACCAGGTTCATTTTACCAAGCTCACTTAAAATATCCAGATCACGCAGAATAACGTTGTTTTTGGTTATAATGCTAACCGGATTACGGTATTGCAGAAATAGCTGCAGCATGGACCGGGTTATCTTCAGCTTACGCTCAAGCGGCTGATAACAATCCGTATTACCCGAAAGCAGTATGCATACCGGCTGATAATTCTTTTTATTGAAATATTGTTCCAGTAGTTCAGCTGCATTCCGCTTTACGATGATCTTTCTTTCGAAATCCAGTCCTGCGCTAAACCCAAAATACTCATGCGTATTGCGTGCATAGCAGTACAGGCAGCCATGCTCACAGCCCTGGTAAGGATTAATAGAAAACATGTGCCCCAGGTCGGGGCTGTCAGATTCACTGACGATCTTTTTGGGTGTTTCCTCGTATATCTGTGTGGCCGTGTTTTCGAGCATTTGCTCATCCAGCCCTTCGATATGATCGAGAACATATTTGTTCTTCAGAAACTTGTTATGGACATTTACCTGCGCTCCTCTACCCTTAAAAAATTCCGGGTTTTCCTCATGTGACATAATACAAATTTGCTAAAATTTTTAGCAAATTATCACACTTCGATCAATTTATTTTTTATAGCAAAAAGGACAAGGCCTATACGGCTTTTGATATTAAGTTTTTCGAAAAGCTGATCGCGATAGCCATCTACGGTGCGTGAACTTACACACATCTGATCTGCTATTTCTTTGTAGGTATACTCGGTAGTTGCCAGCTTTAGAAATTCTATCTCGCGACTATTCAGCTTTGCTATGCTTGCACCGGCGTCTATATTATGGATAAGGTGTTTGGTAACAAAACTCGGATAGTATATCTCGTTATGCGAAACCCTAAATAATGCATCGGCAAACTCATCCGGCTCGGCGTCCTTAAGTAAATAGCCTTTAACGCCCATTTTAACCATCGCCAATACCTTTTCGGCATCCTCAAACATGGACAGTACAATGATCTTTATGCCGGGATGATTACTCCTGAGCCACCGGGAAGCCGAGATGCCATCCATTTTGGGCATATTAATATCCATTAATACAATATCTGGTTTTAACCGGGTATTGATCTTACGGATCATCTCTTCGCCGTCAGAGGCCTCAAACAGGATGGAATACCTGTTAAGATTATTCACCAGAGCAGCTATGCCACT
>JBQCEA010000655.1:0-2095 GCA_051960695.1 Mucilaginibacter sp.
GAAGACAATAACTCACCACCTGGTCGGCCGTTGTAGCTTTTTCTATCATGAATATCATCATCAACAATGATCCGGTGCCAACGGCTGCGGCACGTGTGCCATAAACAGCCAGCATCGAAAACAGGAAAGAGACAATAGTGATTTCGGCACCCAGCGTAAATACATTCAAACGGGCAAAACCGGTTGCAAGACCTAACAGAAATACACACAACGAGCAAACAGCCATTGCATTGCGTTTGTATATAAGAGGGCCGGGAGTATCAACTACTGCAACGCATAGGGCACCGAGTGATAAGGTAAGGCCTAATTCGAACTTGCCAACATAATTAAGTATAAGAGCAGGCAGTAAAATGCCAAGGCTCGTCCTCAGTCCGTCGGAAAAATAGTGAGTGTAAAAGAAGCTTTTTATTTCCCTGGATTGAATATTCATAAAATATACAGGAATAATCCAGTCAAATTTACAAAAATTAAAAATTCGACTTTATTTTTTGAAAATATTTTCATCTATTGAGGTTAATATTATAAAATAGTCATTTTTTAATCATTTTTATAATAAATATGATTAAATTCACCGCCATATTTTAATACCTATCTAAATTATGTCTTCACCGTTAAAGCTCAGCAATAAAGAAACCACCTTTAACCAGGAGGTTGTTACCCGCTTTGAGTTATACAATAGCTTATTCCAAACCCTCCCGTTTTACCAGGTAAAAGATACCGGTATATTACTGCCTTTCTTTAGCTCACATTGTGAGAAAGGAACTAAACAACAATTATCTCCTACTGAGATCATTGAGTCTTTCTTTCAGAAATATGTGCCGGATATCGATCATAGGGAACAGATAAACCGTTTATTTCGTTTTATCCAATACATAGAAAGACAGGTAGTATTGTTTGATGCGATAGAAGACTCATCATTTAATAAGATCGGCCGCATGGACGATAGCGGCTCACTGCAAAGTCTTTCACAACAAGCGGGGCAGAGTGAAAAGGCGAGACAGGATATTAGCGAAAAGCTTAAAAATTTTTCACTGCGTTTGGTGCTGACCGCACATCCTACCCAGTTTTATCCCGGTTCGGTATTGGGAATTATAAATGACCTGATAGACGCATTAAGGATCAATGACCTGAGTAATATTGATCTGCTGCTGCAGCAATTAGGTAAAACACCATTCTTCAATAAAACATCTCCTACACCGGTTGATGAAGCGTCAAGCCTGGTGTGGTTCCTGGAGAATACTTTTTATCATGCCATTTCAGCCATACAAGCGAAACTGGAAGAAGAATTCGACTTTGATAATGCCGACCATCAGGTTTTGGAAATGGGCTTCTGGCCGGGAGGCGACCGTGACGGTAACCCCAATGTGCATGTTGAGACTACAGCCGCTGTGGCAAGCCTGTTAAGGCAGATCATTTTCCGTTGCTATTACCGCGATTTCAGGCTACTGAAACGCCGTATCACTTTCAGGGGTATCGAGAAAACTATTGCCCGGCTCGAAAAACTGCTTTATCAGAATGCCTTTAATGTTCAGCCTCATCCTAAAGATCAGCAGGGCGAGTTATTATCATTGCTCAATTCAATAAAACAAACACTGATCACCGAGCACGGCGGTTTGTTTGTAGATATAGTTGATCGTTTTGTTCAGAAAGTGCGTTTATTCGGTTGTTATTTTGCCACACTTGATATCAGGCAGGATAGCCGCGTATTACGTAATGTATTTAAACATTGTATACAACAATCACAGATCAAGTCGGACCTGGATGTAAATTATGATAATCTGAGTGAGGAAGAGAAGCTGAAGGTAATACCTTTTAATGAAGCCGATTTTCATTGCCAGGATGATGCTGACGATCTGATAAAGGATACATTAGATACCATAAGATTAGTTCAACAAATACAGCATTCAAACGGCGAAAAAGCGTGTCAGCGTTTCATTATCAGCAATTGCCAGTGTGCTTCTGATATTTTACAACTGATGAACCTGTTCCTGTGGAGTGGCTGGAAAAAGGAATCATTAAGTGTAGATTTTATACCGTTGTTCGAAATGGTAAATGATCTTGCACATGCAGCAGAGATAATGGAAAGTCTTTATGT
>JBQCEA010000656.1:0-4916 GCA_051960695.1 Mucilaginibacter sp.
AGTGGTTACTCTACGGATGGCCGGCTGAAGGCTTATAACCTGGTAGTACTGGATGACGATAAAAAAATATTTCCGCCGTATTATGCAGCCCCTGTTGTGCGTGACGATGCTTTAAGACGTTTTCCTGAATTGGAAAAGACCTTGAACCTGCTCTCGGGCAAGATCAATGATTCCATCATGACCGCACTCAATTACCATACGGATTATCTGCACCAAACTCCTGAAAAGGTGGCAGAAGATTTTTTAAAGGCTAATTCTTTGTTAAAACCTGCTCGAAATGGTAATGCAGGCATTGTACGTATCGGCTCAAAAATATTTGGCGAGCAGTACATACTGGCTAATATCTATACCATGCTGATACGTGGGTATACCGATTACGATGTAATAACCAAAACCGGGTTGGGCGGCACCAAGATATGTTTCGATGCATTGAATAACGACCAGATAGACCTTTATCCGGAATATACAGGTACAGGGCTGCTGGCTATATTAAAACCATCACCTAAAACCGTTGATTCGCTTATAACAGACAAAAACAAAACATACGCCTACGTAAAGGATGGGTTCGAGCAACAATATCATATCAAATGGCTAAAACCGATCGGGTTCAATAATTCGTATGCTTTAATGATGCGTGAGCAGCAGGCTAAACAATTAAAAATCAAAACAATTTCAGACTTAAAACGCTATTTGGAGAGCAACTGATCAGATGGACCTAACATCCTGGTATAAAAAAGTACGAAACCTAACGGAAAAGATATGTGAGCCGCTGCAAACAGAAGATTACGTGGTGCAGCCGGTAGCAGATGTCAGTCCCCCGAAATGGCATCTCGGCCATACCTCCTGGTTTTTCGAGACTTTTTTGCTCAAGCCATATTTTATGGGATACCAGGAGTTTGATCCGGAATATAACTTCGTTTTTAATAGTTATTATGAAAGCGTTGGTAACCGGGTGATCCGTACCGATAGGGGCAACCTAAGCCGCCCAACTGTTAGCGATATTTATAAGTATCGCGAATATGTTGATGAAGCAATGGAGAAATTCCTATGCCAGGAGCCATCAAAAGAAGTAAAAGATCTGATTATTCTCGGTCTTAACCATGAAGAACAGCACCAGGAGCTTTTATATACTGACATCAAATACATATTGGGGCACAATCCCTTATTCCCGGCTTATATAAAGGATTATGCGTCGCCAGATAATGATGAAGATGGTATCCGTAAATTCATCCCGGTAAAAGAAGGCATTTATGAGATCGGTTTTGCTGGCGACGGTTTTTGTTTCGACAATGAACTGGCATGTCATAAGGTTTACCTGCAGCCGTTTGAGATAAGTTCAACTTTGGTTAACAACAGTGAATACCTCGAATTTATCAATGCAGGCGGGTACCAGGATTTCAGGCATTGGCATTCTGAAGGATGGAATTGGGTAAACAGTAACAATATTACCGCACCATTATACTGGCACAATATCAATGGCGAATGGTATAATTACACCTATGCCGGATTACAGCCCATTGACCCGGAAACAACGCTTTGCCATATCAGTTATTTTGAAGCATCGGCTTATGCGGCATGGAAAGGCATGCGGCTTCCAACCGAATTTGAGTGGGAAGCAGCAGCAGACAAGTTCAAATGGGGCAAACGCTGGGAATGGACTGAAAGCGCTTATCTGCCATACCCCGGTTTTATAAAAGCAGCCGGTGCAATTGGCGAATACAATGGCAAGTTTATGGTGAACCAGCAGGTACTACGCGGAGCGTCCGAAGTAACCTCACCTGGTCATAGCCGCGTCACATACCGCAATTTTTTTCAAACACATTTACAATGGCAGTTTACCGGCATCAGATTGGCACGGTAATTATTCAGTAAGATTATGCGATCCGTAGCAACAACTTTAGAGCCTAAGAGCTTCCTGATCAATGCGAAAAAACAACTTTTTTATAAAGATGTTATCACTGGCTTAAGGTCGGTGCCCAAGCATCTGAGCTCGAAATACTTTTATGACGCCAAGGGCGACAAGATATTCCAAGAGATCATGAACTGCCCGGAATATTACCCCACCCGCTGCGAGCTGGAGATATTTTCGCAGGCTACAACTGAAATATGCAATATATTGACCGCAAATGGGGATGCCTTCGATCTGATCGAGCTTGGTGCCGGTGATGCAACCAAATCATCGTATTTACTAAGTTATCTTTTAAAGCAGAAAGTGGATTTTACTTACCTGCCTATTGATATCTCGGAAAACGTGATATCCTATCTCAATCTCACTTTGCCGATGAGCCTGCCGGGATTAAAAATAAATGGGCTCAACGGTGATTATTTTGAAATGCTGAAAAAAGCAGCGCAATCTTCTGATCGCCGTAAGGTGGTTTTATTTCTTGGGTCGAATATTGGCAATATGAGTCTTGAAGATTCTTTAAGCTTTTGTCAAAAGTTGAGGGAGCACTTGTCTGAAGGCGATATGATATTAATGGGCTTCGACCTGAAAAAGAATCCCAAAACAATACTCGCTGCTTATGATGATAAAGGCGGAATAACCAGTCGTTTTAACTTAAATTTACTTGAAAGAATAAACCGCGAGCTACATGCGGATTTTAATCTGAATAAGTTTGAGCACTATGCAACATATGATCCTGATACCGGCGCTTGCAGGAGCTATTTGGTGAGCCTCGAAGATCAGGATGTCACGATCAATCACCATGACCACATCAGGTTCTTAAAGGACGAGTGCATCTACATGGAAATATCACAGAAGTTTACCGTTTTGCAAACCGAACAAATGGCAGAGAATGCGGGTTTTAAGGCAGTCGACTGCTTTTTTGATAATAAGAAGTGGTTCCTGGATGCAATCTGGATAGCAGAATAAGAACTAATAGTGATTCAAACAAAGAGCGCCGAATTCTGAAGTATCTCTGCTTCATCGTCCGGCGCTCATGCTTAAATTGGTTTGTTTTTATTATAAGATTTTGGGATTCAGTTCCGAGTCGATCAGTTCGCCTACAGGTTTGCTCATTAACCATTTGGCATGATCATTCTTTTGCCATTGATGCTTTGGTTCTGAAACACGCGCACCATCGGCCATATAAATAATCGTCATTATCTCGCGTCTTTTATCCGAATTGTTTCCTGGCGCATTATGTATGGTAAAGCCACGGTGAAAAGTGGCATCTCCGGCTTTCATGGTTTGTGCCCGGGTTATCGGAAATTTCTTTTCTTTAACATAATCATCAAAAGCGGTTTCTGATTCGTCCGATATTTCATAGTCAAATATTGATCCTTTGTCAAATGAGCCTGATGCAAATGTCAGCATACCCATATCCACATCTATATCAACCAAAGGCATCCACATAGTTATAGTATTAGTAGTATCAATTGGCCAATAATACTGGTCCTGGTGCCATGGTGTTGGGCCGCCTCCCGGTTCTTTAAATAAAGCCTGATCGTGATAAATACGAACATTTTCAACTCCCAGCAGGTCGGCAGCAATTTTTCCTAATCGTTTTGATAACACAAATTTCCTCACAGCCTCATCCGAGCGCCATAAATTCATGATCTGCAAAAATGCTTTACCGTAAGTATCCCTGTCCTCTAATTTGCGTTTTTCGGTATTATACCTGTCGGCTGCATCAACAATGACCGGTCTATAAATAGCGATCTCCTCAGGCGACAAGACGCCTTTTACAAGTGTATGTCCTTTTTCCGCAAACTCCTTCACATTTTCGACCGGTAAACTCTTCAGATCATTCAATGTCGGCAGATTTGAAACTTGTGTCTCCATATTTGATTTGTTTAAATCAAAAATAAGTGTGGAGGCTGTCGAAAAAAAATGAAGAAAATGGTTGAATAATGGATTATTTTATCCCTATATTGCAATAGGATATTATTTTAAATAAAATAAGCAAATGATAAAGGCCTCTTATGAAGTGCTGCAGCCAGCAAGCGGGCACTCATTCCTGTTCAGGAAATTCGGCAAATCAGCATTTGACGCGCCGTATCACTTCCATGAAGAAATTGAGCTTACCTATATTTTGCATGGAAATGGTAAACGGTATGTAGGCAGCCACATGGAGAATTTTACCACAGGGGACCTGGTTCTGCTCGGAGCAAATTTACCTCATTGCTGGAAATTGGAACCCGATAAACTGGATAATGAAGAGGCCAGCGCTATCGTGATTCAGTTTAATATGAATTTCCTGGGCGATGATTTTTTTAATAAATCTGAATTGCAAAGCGTTAAAAAGCTTTTTCAAAAAAGTTCAAGCGGAATAAGTTTTAATTCGGGCGTGCGTAATACAGTGAATAAAAGTTTAAAGTTATTGGCTGAAGAAAAGAGCAATTTTAAAATGCTTATGGGTTTGCTGGAAATTCTGCAGCGGCTGGCACTTTCGAATGAGTATACTTTATTGGATCAGCAGCGAAGTGTTGCCGAGCAATCACGAGCTGAACAGGAACGGATAAACCCGGTGTTTGCTTACCTGGTAGAAAATTTCAGAACACAGGTCTCACTGGATGAAGCATCCAGCATTGCCAATATGACGCCAAACGCATTCTGTAAGTATTTTAAAAAGATCACACGCAAAACTTTTATGGAAACGGTGATCGAGTACAGGCTTAACTATGCTACCCAGCAGTTGGTGCAAACTGATAAGCCGATCTCAGAAATATCTTTCGACAGCGGTTTTGGTGATGTATCACATTTTTACAAGATGTTCAAGCATAAAATGCACCAGAGTCCGCTCAACTATCGTAAAACCTTTATGCGCGAATTTAATGACGCTGAAGAAAAGATGCGTGCCTGACCATTATTTTACCGACCATACCTCCACGCCATAAGGAGGCATATTAACTTTAACTGCGCTTGAATCGATGGCTGCTTTAACTACGCCATGTATACGTGTAAGGCTTTTTTC
>JBQCEA010000657.1:0-2338 GCA_051960695.1 Mucilaginibacter sp.
TTGAGGGTGAAATACCTGAGATGGTGGTATAGCTTATAGTTCATAGATCATAGCACTTGTCATGGCGATGAACCATGAACCATGATCTATGAACTAAGCGCTAAGAACCTTTTCCCTCAATTCTTTCGAAATCGCTTCCGTAATACAAATAATATCTTCGGCAACGTGGCTGTTGTTCACTATCACCTGGTCGCACTCGTCTTTATAAGGTAACAGGTATTCTTTGTAAGCCGGCACCACGTGGTTTATCCATTTATACATCACGTCATCGTGCGAATAGCCGCGTTCAATCAAGTCGCGTTTTAAACGGCGAGTTAAGGCAATGTCCTCGTCAGCATCAATAAAGATCTTCATATCAAGCTGCTCGGCAATCTCCCTGAAATGCAGAATAAACAAGCCCTCAACGATCATAATTGGCGCGGGCTTTATCTCCAATAGCTTTGGTACAGCGTCGGGATTATTAAAGGTATATTCTTTTTTAACTATCGTTTGATCATTGATCAGCTTGGTAATGTCTTCGTAAAAATGGTGACGATCTATAGTGGACGGCAGGTCGAAATTATACAGCTTATTTTCTTCCGCCGTCATGTATTGCCCTACAGGGATATAATAGTCATCCTGCGATACCAGGCACACCTCATCAGCAGTAAAATGTTTAAGAAAGCAGTTTAAAAAAAAGGTTTTACCTGAGCCGCTGCCACCTGCAACGCCAATGATATACGGCCGCACTCCGTCCTTGGAAAGAAGCTTACTATAGTGTTCAGCCATTGTACTTAAAAAAGCAAATTTACTAAATTTTGGCTCCCCTTCAGGGGATGGGGGTTATTGCTGGTCGGTGTTAGGAACGCCGTAGCTTAAATTAACCTGGAAGCGTTTATCCAAGGCACCCAGGGCTTCAGCAACGTTTTTGGTCATCACAATAATCACGTCCTTGGTTTGCTCATTATCGGTAAACCGGCCCACTACCTTAGCAAAGGTAGTGCGGTTGGTCATTATGTTGGTGATCTTAATAACAGTGCCAATCGGTGCTGTGCGGTGTAAAACAAGCTTTTTGTTAGGGTCCAGGCCTTCATCATCCATCCAGGTAGCTACGCCCTTTTCGTCTTTTTCAAACAAGCCATATTTGTTGGCATTGATATGGTAAGCCGAGTTACTACTATCCTGTGTAGTTGCCATGCGAGTTGAGTCTGCCTTGGCTACAATATTTTCCGACGGCTGGGCAACCGGAGCAGGAGTAGAAGGGGCAGGAGCGCTGGCATTTGAGGATATATTCAGTATCTGTCCGGGACTTATGGTATTTGATTTCAGGTTGTTTTGCGCCATAACGGCATCAACCGTAGTATTAAAACGCTTAGCTATAGAATACAGGGTTTCGCCGGCTGAAACTTTGTACTGTGTCGGCGGACCGCTGGGTGTATTGTCGGCAGGCTGGCTTGGCTGTGGGGCAGGGGGCTGAGGTTTCACGTAGGTTTCCTTTGGTTCCTCTTGCTGTACGGCAGGTGTTTCTTCCTGCTGTTCCTCCTGTGCGTGTTTCTTCTTTTTATGATCGTTTTTGGTTATAGCTTTTTCATGTTTTGATTCCTCAAAAGGCCTGTCGGTAGGCACTTTAATGGTATGGCCTATGGTAAGTTTAACATTATCGTTATACTTCATGATCTCTTTTGGGCTCACGTGGTACCTGCGGCCTATCGAGTAATAGTTGTCTTTAGGTTTTATTTTGTGAACGATCACCTGTTTGCCATGATGATTTTCAACGCCAATAGAATCGGGCAAAGTTTTAGCAAATACTGACCCGGAAAAAGCAAATACAGAAATAATGAGTATTAATAATTTTAGTTTCATCTTAATTTTTTAACCAGTATTAGAGGTGTAAAATAATTAATTGTGACTGATTCTTCAGGTAGATCAGATGGTCCTTATGCAATAGGAACGATTCAGGTTGTAATTTTTGTACATCTGCATTCAATAAATCCTCATAAATAATTTCCACACCGTCCATGATATACAAATGCTGCTGCAATGTCCCTTTTGCAATCGCGTGCAAAGATACAATTCTCAAATTATAGTGTTCAAGATAATGAACTGTATTTTCCAACGGGCTCACAGGTAAAGCCAGCGACAATGCCAATTCAGGTGATGCCTCCCGCGGAAATTTCAGATCATTAATCGCTTCCTCATCAATTGACGGCTCATATTTCCGCAACGTTGTACCGGTTTTAATATCAGCCAATAAAAGTTTGCGCGGTTGTATTCGGGAGTCATAGACAATTGGCCCGTTTACTGATAAATGATCAAAAGCGAGATTGAAATTGCTCCAAAGTGTTTGACCGGTTAGTTC
>JBQCEA010000658.1:0-5116 GCA_051960695.1 Mucilaginibacter sp.
TCTTTGACCGTGTTTATGAGCATAAAAAATGCCCAAGTATTTATATCAATAATTACCAGGCAGCTTATGATATTACTTCACACCTGATTGAGCAAGGCTGCAAGCGTATAGCGCACATTGGTGGTAACCAAATGCGTAATGTATATGCCGACCGGGCAAGGGGATACCAGCAGGCATTAAAAGATCATGACATCGCCTTTGACGAAGAGTTGCTGATCATTAACGACCTGAGTGCCAGGTCGGGCACAGAAGCAGCGGAAAAAATATTGAATATGAAAAACCGGCCCGATGGCGTATTTGTGGCTAATGATATTTGTGCCATAAATTGCATGCAGGCGGTTAAGAAAGCAGGCGTAAAGATCCCTGCTAACATAGCTTTTGCAGGATTTAATAATGACCCCACCTCATGCGTAATAGAACCGAACCTGACTACTATTGATTATCGCGGACACGAGATGGGAGAGGTGGCCGCCAAAGTCATGGTGGATCACTTGATTAGAGGTGATGATCTTCAGAAAACTCAAAGCGTTATATTACGGTCTGAACTGATCGTGAGAGAATCCTCCTTAAAGAAAAAAACCAAGAATAAATAACCTGATTTAATACCCTAATGAACCAAAGTTCAAAAATTGCTATTGTTACCGGCGGAGCGTCCGGCCTCGGTCTTGCAACCGCTAAAAAGCTAACTGAGAATAATATTCAAACGATCATTGTTGGCCGAAATGAAGAAAGGCTGGCTGATACTGCCAAAAGCCTCGGCAGTTCGTGCAGTTATAAAGTTTTCGACCTGAAAAAGCTGAAAGATATACCGCAACTGGTATCAGATATCGTGGCAGAATATGGCCGGATCGATATCCTGGTAAACAATGCCGGAATAAACCATAAGCAGAACTTTACCGAAGTAACCGATGAAGAATTTGAACAGGTGATCCAAACCAATCTTACAGCTGTTTTTGTACTGAGCCGCGAAGTTGCTAAAGAAATGCTGAAACATAAATCAGGGGTTATCATAAATATCAGCTCTATGGCTGCGCAATACGGCATTCCTTACGTGATTGCCTATACAGCCGCAAAAAGCGCCATTGAAGGTATGACCAAAGCAATGGCGGTTGAACTGTCACCGGAGGGTATCCGGGTAAATTGTGTGGCTCCTGGTTTCATTGTTACCAAAATGTCGTCTACTGCGCTTGATAATGACCCTAAGCGTAAATCAAAAGTAATGTCGCGTACACCGATGGGTAAATTAGGTGAGCCCGATGATATTGGGGATGCTATCGTTTACCTGGTTTCAGACGCTGCTAAATATATAACCGGGGTAATTTTACCTGTTGATGGCGGAAACTCGATAGGGTTCTAACCGAGCCCATTCCACCTTAATCCTACTGAACGTCACATAGAATAGAGTCGACAGACCTGCTCTGGTTCATGTGTCACGAAACGTGTATTTATGGAGCTATCAGTGCGTTATTTATGAAACCGATTGTAAAGTTTTTTCAAAATTTTAATAATATCGGATGGAAAGAGTTTTATGATTTTAAAATTGTTGTTGTCAAATATATATACATCCGGGTGGTTTTTTATATACTATATCCCGCTCAAAAAGTTCGTTTTTCCTTCTGAAATAACGCCTTTCAATGATTTATGAGGTTTTAAACGTCCAGATAGTTTGTGGTATTTTCTTTTCGATGAGTGTAAAAAGTACAATCATGTCAAGTAAAATATTTTTTGCAATCGGTTGCATATTTAAAATGTAGTTTTTACCTTAGTCAGCAATTATAAACATACCAGCCTTTTTGCTGGGACTATTCAACAATTATTGTTAACCTTTTATTAACCTCAATCTAAGCTTATGCGAAAGACTTTTTACTTAAAAAAGAAGGTAATCGGATCAAGCGGAACTCAGCGTAAGGGCATCATGTATTTTGCGTTAAGTATCGTATTGCTTCTTTTTTCCCTGTCGCTCCACGCGCAAAACGTTAAAATTCACGGCCGGGTAAAAGACGCGTCGGGCCAGCCTGTACCTGGTGCCATTGTGAAAGTGAAAGGCACCCAAAAAGGGACTGTAACCGATGTGGATGGTAATTTTCAAATATCCGCACCTGGCGATGCTGTTTTGCAAATATCATTTGTCGGATATGTTAAACAAGAGTATCCAGTTGCCAATCAGGCCGAAATTAATATCACACTTCAGCCGGAAAGCAAGAGCTTACAGGATGTTGTAGTAGTGGGTTATGGTAGTCAGCGCAAAGAAGCTGTTACTGGATCTGTAGCTTCGATCAGCGGGTCCAAGCTGAACGAAGTGCCTGCAGCAAACGCCGCCCAGGCGCTGCAAGGCCGTGTTGCCGGCGTTGAACTTACGCAAAGTTCAACCAAGCCCGGATCAGCTATGCAAATAAGAATTCGCGGTACACGATCTATCAATGCAGACAACGATCCGCTGATTGTTTTAGACGGAATCCCCTTTGGCGGAACAATTGCTGATATTAGTACCGATGATATTAAAAGTATCGACATCCTTAAAGATGCATCTGCAACGGCGATTTATGGTTCCAGGGGCGCAAACGGTGTAATATTGATCACCACCAGGAAAGGAAGCACCGGTCAGGCACCTCAGGTTTCTTATAGCGGATATTACGGTGTAAAAAATGTAATGGAATATCCGATGATGCAGACCAGTGATTATCTTGCTTTAAGAAGTAGGGCCGGATTAAACAAGAACCCCGGAGCTGATGAAGATATATCCGGTAAAACAAACACAGACTGGCAAAAGTTATTCTACCGCTCAGCTGCCGTTACCGACAATGACCTTAATGTTACCGGAGGTACTGCTAAAGGCAGTTATAAATATGGGGTGGGATATTACCGTGATGAATCTCCAATTCCACTTTCTGATTACGACCGCATTTCACTTCGCGCTTCGCTTGACCAGGGCATTGGAAAATTGTTTCGTGTAGGTTTTACAACCAACAGCAATTATAGCCTTACCAACGGTGCAAATATTGGCATGTATGGCGTATTAAGCATGACGCCTGTTACCAACCCTTTCAACGCTGATGGCAGTACCAAAAGAACAGTAACTATGCCTCAGGATATCCAATGGGTATATACAAAAAATACTTTAGATGCGCTGGGTGATCAGTATGTAAATACAACAAAAGCTTTTGCTTCATACAATTCACTTTATGGAGAAATGAAGATTCCGGGTGTAGAAGGGTTAAAATACCGTGTGAACCTCGGCGGTAATTATCGTAACAGCGGTAATGGCAGTTACACCGGCGTTGGCGTGTTCAGTTCTGACCCGAATAATCCGAACGTAGCTTCGATAAGTAATTCGCTGACTACTCAGTGGACAGTAGAGAATTTACTGTTCTATGATAAGACCTTTGCACAGAAACATACTATCAGTATTACGGCTTTGCAATCGTCCGAACAGATCAGTTATAATAATTATTCAATTAGCCGGAAAAATATTGCGGGTGATTCATTCCAATATTTTAACCTGGGCGAAACTTCTACAGGTAGCAATGATGACATTACAATAGACCCTAATAATCAAGGGTATTATCAAAGCGGTTTGGAATCGTATATGGGCCGCGTGATGTACTCTTATGACGACCGTTATATGCTTAGCGCCACCTATCGTTATGATGCGTCATCAAGGTTGGCTCCGGGCCACAAATGGCATAGCTATCCCGCTATTTCGGCCGGCTGGAATATAGCCAGGGAATCATTTATGCAAAATGTACAATGGGTAAATGAGTTAAAGCTTCGTGCCGGTTACGGACAGACGTCAAACCAGGCAGTAAGCCCTTACTCAACACTTGGACAATTGAGCGTACGGCCTTACAATTTTGGTAATACTAATACTAATGGTTATTATGTGACCCAGCTACCTAACCCGGCTTTAGGATGGGAGTATTCAAAAACAGAAAACCTCGGTTTAGATTTTTCATTATTCCAGAACCGTCTTTCCGGTACTGTTGAAGGATACATCACCAGAACCGATAATCTTTTACTTAGTGTAAATTTACCTCCAACTTCAGGTGTGAGCAGCTATACAGGAAACGTAGGCTCTACATCTAATAAAGGGTTTGAGGTGTCGTTAAATGGTATCATCATTAATAATAAAAATGGCTGGCGCTGGGATGTGGGTGTCAACCTGTACCGCAATGTTAACCGCATTGTTAGCCTGGCATCAGGCCAAACACGTGATGAAAGCAACTGGCTATTTGTTGGTCATCCGTTAAACGTGATTTTTGATTATAAAAAGATCGGCATCTGGCAAGCAAATGAGGCGGCTGCGGTTAAACAATATGAAGGCAGTGGCGGCCAGGTTGGCATGATTAAAGTGTTGTATACCGGCACTTACAACGCCGATGGATCTCCAACCCGTGTAATTGGCGCGGCAGACAGGCAAATCTTAGATGCTGATCCGATTTTCCAGGGCGGCTTCAACACTACTGTTGGGTACAAACACTTGGATCTGACGATTGTGGGCGCTTTCCAGGATGGTGGTATTTTGAACAGTACATTATATGGCTCCAATGGTTATCTGAACCTGGAAGATGGCCGTCGCGGTCAAATTCAAATCAACTACTGGACACCGACAAATACAGGCGCTCAATTTCCTGACCCACAAGGACCTAAGGATAGTAATAATCCGAAATATGGTTCAACACTGGGTTATTTCAACGCTTCTTACGTGAAGATCCGTGCAATTTCTCTTGGTTATAATTTTACCGGTGGCTGGATGGAGCATTTGGGGATTAAACGGATGAGAATTTATGCAACTGCACAAAATCCGTTTATTTTATTCTCTCCTTATTATAAACAATCGGGAATGGATCCGGAACCGAATACTTATGCAAACGACGGTTCTAACATGGCGGTTGCTTACGGTTATGGACAAAGAAGATTGCTGACGGTTGGATATAATGATCCGTCAACGCGCAATTATTTATTAGGGCTTAATGTGACATTTTAAAATATACGATAATGAAACGAGTATATAAAAATATTTTACAATTATCAGTCTTGACTACATTGACCCTGGGGGGATGTAAGAAAATTCTGGATGAAAAACCTCGCGCTACCTTCACGCCGGATTATTTCCATA
>JBQCEA010000659.1:0-2421 GCA_051960695.1 Mucilaginibacter sp.
CCCTTTGATAAAATATTTTTGAGTACCCAAAAGCCGCACCCTTTCCATCCTCGAAATACGATAAAGCGAATCAGGGAAATAGGCCAGGTTTTCTACGGCTTCGTATAGTACGTTTTTAGTATGGTTATAAATGAATATCCATTTCACCTTGTTGCCATTTCTTTTAATGACAATATGCTGTGTTTTTAAATCGGAATCCTTGGCCTGATAGATAATAAAATCGTCAGAATACTGAACGGTATAACTTGCTACCCATGCAGGTTTATTAATATCCGACCCGGTAAATAAACTAAACTCATTACCCCAGTTTGGTATGTGAATTTTTTTCGTTTGCGAAGTACCGTTATGAGTAACTGTTTTGGTAACCCAGGGATTAATTTTTGAAAGCCGGGCCGAATCGGATGCAAAGTAAGCTTTTAAGTCAAAATACCTTTTGGTATTTTTTTCTGAATGCGTATTATTTTTGCAAGAATATTGCGTTAATGATGTCGCAAAGCATGTAAATACCAATAGGTATTTTTTATTAAACCAATACATTTCCGCTCATTTCAGGAGGCATAGCTACTCCAATTATTTTTAAAATGGTAGGAGCGATGTCTCCAAGCTTACCGTCTTTTACTTCTTTCACGTCATCGTCTATCACGATGCACGGAACCAAATTTGTAGTATGTGCAGTGTTTGGTGAGCCGTCATCATTGATCATATAATCTGCATTGCCATGGTCGGCAATAATGATGAAAGAATACCCGTTTTTCAGCCCGGTTTCTACCACAGCCTGGGTGCACTTGTGGGCAGTTTCAGCGGCTTTTATAACAGCTTCAAAAACGCCTGTATGACCAACCATATCGGTGTTGGCAAAATTAAGGATCACCACATCAGGCCAGCCGCTTTCCAGTTCAGGTATAATGGCATCTTTAATACCTTCCGCGCTCATCTCCGGCTGAAGATCATAGGTGGCTACTTTTGGCGATGGAATAAGAATGCGTTTTTCGTTGTCAAATTCTTTTTCACGACCACCTGAGAAGAAGAAGGTTACGTGAGGATACTTTTCAGTTTCGGCTATACGTATCTGGTTTTTGCCGGCATCTTGCAGTATTTCTCCAAGTGTTTTGGTTAAGTCATCTTTTTTGAAAACCACGCGCACGTTTTTGAAAGTTTCGTCGTAAGTGGTCATGGTGATATAATGCAGATTGAGCGGATGCATGTTTTGTTCAGGGAAGGCCTTTTGTGTTAAGGCCATCGTAATCTCGCGTCCGCGGTCAGTCCTGAAATTAAAACAGATCACCACGTCGTCATTCTGTATTACGGCTATCGGCTCACCGGCTTCATTTGTTCTAACAATAGGCAGAACAAACTCATCGGTTACACCTTCCTGGTAAGACTCTTTTATGGCCTCCAGAATATTATTTGTCGGCTTACCAATGCCGTTAACCATCAGGTCATAGGCTTTTTTTACCCGTTCCCATCGGTTATCGCGGTCCATGGCGTAATAGCGGCCTATGGCTGAGGCCAGTTTGATTGGTGTACCGCTAATATGGTCTTCCACCTCACTGATAAAACCAGCACCCGAATTTGGGTCAGTATCCCGACCATCAAGAAATGCATGGATAAAAACTTTGTCTAAGCCATACTGATTTGCAGTATCACATAAGCCCTCAAGGTGTTTGATGTGGGAATGCACCCCCCCGTCGGACACCAGCCCTATGAAATGGACATTTTTTTGGCCGGCTTTAGCATATTCAAACGCTTCCTTTATAACCGGGTTGGTCGCAAATTCATTATCGTCAACTGCTTTATGAATGCGGCCCAACTCCTGGTAAACAACACGGCCTGCGCCGAGATTCATGTGTCCAACTTCTGAGTTTCCCATCTGTCCGGCAGGTAATCCTACCGATATTCCTGAAGCTTCAAGCTTCGAGTTTGGATACTTTTTCAGCATTGAATCAAAAAAAGGAGTATTGGCTGCATATATCGCATTTGACTTGTCATTGCGTCCGTATCCCCAGCCATCAAGAATGATCAGAACAACTTTCTTATGTTTTTCCACAATGCAAATATAAAAGCAACGTTTTAAGATTAAAAACGTACTAAAGCTTATTTGCCAATTCTTAACCGTACATGAAGTTACTCTACCCGTTTATGCTGCTTACGCTGCTTTTTGCACCTGCAATTACGGTGGATGTTATTGACAAAACTGCCGAACTGATCAGAAGAGCAGATATCCACGAATTGGCCCAAAATTTCGCTGCTACAGTCGATTTGAATATCCTGGATGATGAGAATGTTTATTCACGCAATCAGGCCGAACAACTTTTAAATAGCTTCTTCAGCAAAAATCAACCACGGTCTGTACAAATACTGCATCGGATAAGCTCAAATTCAAACTATCGCTATGGTGTAGTGATGCTTACAACTTCCACC
>JBQCEA010000660.1:0-2781 GCA_051960695.1 Mucilaginibacter sp.
AGGGTTTCATCCAGTAGGTCAACAAAGCGTTCAAACTCGGCTGGTTTTTGTTCAAACTCGATTATCCACTCGTGCGCGCCGCTTTTATCGCCATTGAAATAAACAGGGGCGGCAGTATATTCCTTAATAGATGCGCCGGTTTGCCTGCACGCTTCCTCCAACGCGCGTTCGGCATTATCGATGATCACTTCTTCACCAAAGGCATTAATAAAATGCTTGGTCCGGCCGGTGATCTGTATCCGGTATGGCGACAATGATGAAAAGCGAATGGTATCGCCTATTAAATAACGCCATAGGCCTGCATTGGTACTAATGACAAGCGCATAATTTTTACCAAGTTCCACTTCATCGAGTGTCAGTGTTTTAGGATTTTCATCATGCAGGTGCTCCAGAGGTAAAAACTCATAGAATATACCATAGTCCAGCATCAGTAACATATCACCCGGCTCTTCCTGGTCCTGTATCCCGAAAAATCCTTCCGAAGCATTATAGGTTTCCAGGTAATACATATTGTCATTCGGGATTAGCTGCTTAAACTGGTCACGATATGGCGTAAAATTTACTGCGCCATGAAAATAAAGCTCCAGGTTGGGCCATACCTCCAGCAGGTTGTTTTTACCGGTCATTTCCAATATGCGTTTAAACAATAGGATATTCCATGTCGGTACGCCGCTTATGCTGGTCACATTTACATCCTTAGTGACTTGCGCCATCTTTTCTATCTTCTCCTCGAAATTTTCCAGCAGGGCGATATTTAAATGCGGCGTGCGATAAAACTCAGCCCACAAAGGCAGATTTTTCATGATCACGGCTGATAGGTCACCAAAAAAAGTATCCGCCTTAAGCTGATTTACCTGGTGACTGCCGCCTAAGGTTAAAGTTTTGCCTGTAAATATCCGGGCATTGGGGCGATTATTGAAATAAAGGGTCAGCATATCTTTGCCGCCCTTAAAATGGCACTCTTCTAAAGATTCTTCGCTAACGGGTATAAACTTGCTGCGGTCGCTGGTAGTGCCCGATGATTTGGCAAACCACCTGATCTCTGAGGGCCAGAGGACATTCTGCTCACCAGCAAGCATCCTTTCAATATAAGGCTTCAGCGTATCATAGCTTTGTATAGGTACCCTCTCTTTAAATTGGTCTAAAGTATCAATACTTTTGTAATGATATTTTTTACCCCATTCCGTGTTTCCCGCTTCTGCTATCAACTGCTCAAACCACTCCTCCTGCACTTCATTCGGGTATTTCCTAAAAAGCTCTATCTGGTGGATACGCTTTTTAATGAACCATGTAAATACAGAGTTTATAATCGGCATATTTAGGTTATTATGCTTTGCGTCATTATAGCTTCGCTGTCATTGCTTTGCGTCATTGAGTCATTTGGCTTCGCCGTCATTAATGACTTAATGGCAACGCAGTAAATGACCTAATGACGATATTAAACAAACGTCTTTCTCTTTAGCACAAAGTTTGCACCAAGATAAACTTTTCTTACCATTTCATTATCAGCAAGTACCTCGGGAACGCCCGATTCCAATATTTTTCCTTCAAAAAGTAAGTAAGCGCGGTCGGTTATAGACAGCGTTTCCTGTACGTTGTGGTCGGTTATCAGGATACCGATGTTACGAAGTTTCAGTTTTGCTACCATCGCCTGGATCTCCTCTACAGCTATAGGATCCACACCGGCAAAAGGTTCGTCGAGCAGGATAAAGTTTGGTTCGGCAGCTAAGGCGCGGGCGATCTCGGTACGGCGACGCTCACCGCCTGAAAGCAGGTCGCCACGGTTTCTGCGTACTTTGTGCAGACTGAACTCATCTATCAGTGCTTCCAATTTTTCTTCCTGTTGTATCTTGGTCATTTTGCCCATTTCCAACACGGCCTTGATATTATCTTCCACAGATAGCTTGCGGAATACCGATGCTTCCTGTGCCAAATAGCCGATGCCCTTTTGTGCCCTGCGGTACATTGGGTCGCTGGTAATATCTTCATCCTCCAGATATATAGTGCCTTCGTTTGGTTTGATTAGGCCTACTATCATATAGAACGATGTGGTCTTACCGGCACCGTTAGGACCGAGCAATCCGACTATCTCGCCCTGTGAAACATTAAATGATACATGATTTACAACTGCGCGCTGCTTATATTTTTTTACAAGGTTTTCTGCCCGAAGGTTCATTTCTAAAATTAAAATTAACTAATATTTGTTACCTGGTCGCCTATCCTAATGCCTTTTACATTCAACTGGATCGTACGCCTGTCGCGCCAGATATTCTCTTCTATAGTATAGCAAATATCAAAAGGTTTGCCATTATTTACGGCATGCAGATAGCTTCCATGATTAAATGCGATACAATCAAACGCTGGGGAGTCCTGTTGGATTACAGTCATCTTCAGATGTTGTTCGCCTGCTAAACCTGCACGACCGCTAACATATACATTCCGGCTTAAAAATACCGGCGCCATATTCTCCGGACCGAACGGGGCAAACTGATTTAATATGCGGAAGAACCGGGGCTCAATTTGCTTCAGTCCCAATTCGGCATCGATGCGTATTTCCTGTACCAGTTGTTCGGTAGTTATAGTGGTGCTTACTACTTCTTCAAAGCGATCAATGAATGCTGTTACGTTTTCCGGATGGAGCGTGAGGCCGGCAGCATATTTATGGCCGCCGAACTGGATAAGCAAATCGCGGCAAGCATATAGGGCTTCATATAAATCATATCCCAAAACTGATCTTGCTGAGCCCGCCACATGTCCATTTGATCGGGTAAGCACTATTGT
>JBQCEA010000661.1:0-4581 GCA_051960695.1 Mucilaginibacter sp.
AGTTGTGTGTATTGAGTTTTGAGTTTTTTTATTCGGAATTATACGAACACTAAATAATTACCTAGTATTTAATGCAAGATTTTAAAAAGTTGTTAGTTTGGCAAAAAGCTATTAAATTAATAACCACTACCTATCAAATAGTTTCAGCTTTTCCGGCCGAAGAAAAATATGTACTAACAAGTCAGATCAAAAGGGCTACATTATCGATATCAAATAATATAGCTGAAGGCTGTGGGCGGTTTACCAAGAATGATTTTGTTCATTTCCTTCAGATGGCATTGGGATCAACCAATGAAGTTGAAAACTGTATTTTGATCTGTAAAGAATTACAATACTTAAGCGAATATTCATTTAAAATTTTGAATATACAAAATACAGAGATTCGCAAAATGCTTATTGCACTAATAGAAAAAATCAGAAAAGAGAAATGAGTTTGAAACATATTTTAACTCACTACTCAAAACTCATTACTCATGACTAAAAGTAACTGGTTCCTCATAAAAGACATCTACCAATTAGACACACCAGCGCTGGTCGTCTATCCTGAGCGTGTGAAGCAAAACATTGGTCTGCTGAAAGGAATGATCGACAATGTGAGCCGCTTACGGCCGCATGCCAAAACGCACAAGTGCCGGGAAGCAGCTTTACTGATGATTGAAGCAGGGATCAATAAATTTAAGTGTGCTACAATAGCAGAAGCCGAAATGTTGGGTATGAGTAAAGCTGCTGATGTTTTGCTGGCATATCAGCCTGTGGGGCCAAAGCTTGAAAGGTTTGTTAAATTGATCAAAGCTTATCCGGATACAAAATACTCCTGCCTGGTAGACAATCTGAATGCCGCTAAACACATATCAGAAGTTGCATTAAAAAACGGTTTGCAGATACCTGTTTTTATCGATTTGAATGTAGGCCAAAACCGTACAGGTATTGTACCGGAAGACGCATTGCAATTATATATTGATTGCCAAAATCTTAAAGGCATCCAGATCATAGGATTGCATGCTTATGACGGGCATCTGCATGACGCTGATCTTGCGGTAAGAACACAAAAGTGTAATGAAGCATTTGAACCGGTAAGTAAATTACAGCAGGACATTCGGCAAAAAGGTTATTCCGAACCGGTGATCGTTGCCGGTGGTTCACCGACATTTCCTATTCATGCAAAAAGAGAAAATATAGAATGCAGTCCTGGTACTTTTGTTTATTGGGATAGGGGGTATAGCCTGGCTTGTGCTGAGCAGCCATTTTTACCCGCCGCAATTGTAGTTTCAAGGGTGATCTCCCTTCCGGATGAAACAAAGATATGTTTAGATGTTGGGCATAAGTCGGTATCGGCAGAAAATGAGATCAATAAGCGGATATATTTTTTAAACGCACCTGAACTTAAACCCGTTGGGCAAAGTGAGGAGCATTTAGTGATGGAAGCAAGTCAAGGGCATCAATATAAAGTAGGTGATGTATTGTATGGAGTGCCTTACCATGTGTGCCCGACTATCGCCCTGTATGAGCGTGCAATGACCGTTGAGAATAACACAATAAGCGGAGAGTGGAAGAATATAGCGAGGGATAGGAAGATAATTATTTAGCTTAAGTTGTAGTAGTTACCGAACCAATACAACTGATATAACCAGTATAACCAATTCAACCCATGTTTACAATTGATGCCCATCTTGACCTGAGTATGAACGCGCTGGAATGGAACCGTGATCTGTGTAGGCCGGTATCTGAAATTAATGCACGCGAAAAAGGTCTTACAGATAAACCTGATCGTGGTAATGCAACCGTATCTCTATCTGAATTGCGAAAAGGGGGGATTGGCTTGGTGGTTGCCACGCAGATAGGCAGGTATGTTGCGCCCAATAATTCCTTGCCGGGCTGGCATTCGCCTGAGCAAGCCTGGGCGCAAACGCAGGGGCAGCTTGCCTGGTACAAGGCAATGGAAGAGGACGGCGAGATGGTTCAAATAACTGATCTGGACTCGCTGGAGGCACATGTTCAGGTGTGGCAGAATAACCCATTGGAAAATAATAAGATCGGATACATTTTAAGTTTAGAAGGGGCGGATTCCATTATTACCATTGGTCATTTGGAACGAGCTTACCGGTATGGCCTTCGGGCTATTGGCCCGGCGCATTACGGCCCCGGTAGGTACGCTAACGGGACGGATGCTACAGGCAAAATGGGACAGCAAGGATTGGAGTTATTGAAAGAGATCGAGCGCTTGAACATCATCCTGGATGCAACGCATCTATGTGAAGATGCCTTTTGGCAGGCGCTGGATAATTTCAACGGACATATATGGGCAAGCCATAACAACTGCCGGGCGTTAGTAAATCACAACCGCCAGTACAGTGATGAAATGATCAAAGCGCTTATTGATCGTGGTGCTGTTATTGGTGCTGCACTGGATGCCTGGATGATGGTTCCCAATTGGATCAGGTTTAAATCGACACCAAAGGAAATGAACTGCAATTTGGAAGTGATGGTAAACCACATTGATCATATCTGCCAGATCGCCGGAAATGCTTTGCATGTGGGTATGGGTACGGATCTTGATGGTGCGTTTGGACGTGAGCAATGTCCCTATGATCTTGAAACCATAGCTGACCTGCAAAAAGTACCTGCACTGTTAAAAAAACGTGGCTATACCCAGGAAGATATCGAGAATATGATGCACGGTAACTGGCTACGGTTTTTGCGCAATGCGTGGGCTGCTTAATTTGTTTGAATGTTTAAATGTTGTAATGTTGGAAGGTTATATAGCGTTATCATATTGAAAACATTTCAACTTTGAAACATTTCACTTTACAATACCGCCTATGACCACCGAACAAACAAGGTTAAAAGATAATAATTGGAGAAAGTGGGGCCCTTATGTGAGCGACCGTCAGTGGGGCACCGTGCGTGAAGATTATAGCGCCAACGGCGATGCCTGGAACTTTATTACCCATGATATGGCACGCAGTAAAGCCTACCGGTGGAGCGAAGAGGGTATAGCAGGCATTTGTGATGACGGCCAGCATTTGTGTTTTGCTATTGCCCTCTGGAATAAAAAAGACCCCATTATCAAAGAGCGGTATTTTGGTTTATCCAATCCTGAAGGTAACCACGGCGAGGATGTGAAAGAACTGTATTATTACCTCGATAATACGCCTACACACTCGTACATGAAAACGCTGTATAAATATCCGCAGCAGGAATATCCATATGTATGGCTGGTTGAGGAGAACAAAAAGCGTACAAGAAATGACCGGGAGTTTGAACTGATAGACACAGGAATTTTTAATGAGGATAAGTATTTCGATGTTTTTACCGAGTATGCCAAGGGTTCGCCATCGGACATACTGATCAGAATAACTATTCATAATCGTGGTAATGAAGATGCCGCGCTAAATGTGTTGCCCACCATCTGGTTCCGCAATACATGGGCATGGGGTTATGATGATTATAAACCCGGAATAAATGAAGAATCTGTTGGCATTGCCAGCATATATCATAGGAAACTGGGGCAATTATGGTTAAAGGCAGAAGGCGGGCCGGAACTTCTATTCTGTGAAAACGAAACCAACGGCCAGCGCCTATATAACTTTGATGATGGAAAGAACTATTATAAGGACGGCATAAATGATTATCTGATCCACCAAAAGCCATCTGTTAACCCTAAAAAAGAAGGCACCAAGGCAGCCGCTAATTACGATGTAGTTGTGCCGGCCCAAAAAAGCATCATTATTCGTTTGCGGTTAACAGACAATGCCGACCGCTCATTTGATGATTTTGATAAGATATTCAAGCTCAGGCAAGCCGAGGCTGATGAATTTTATAATGATGTTCTTATAAATTCAAAGGAACCCGACCATACTATGGTGCAGCGTCAGGCTTTTGCAGGGATGCTCTGGACAAAACAGTTCTACCATTACGATATCCATAAATGGCTGAATGGCGATCCTGCCGGGCCAAAACCACCTGCCGAAAGACTTAAAGGACGAAACAGTAAATGGACGCACCTCAATACTGAGGACATCATTTCCATGCCCGATAAATGGGAATATCCATGGTTCGCTGCCTGGGATCTGTCGTTCCATTGCTTGTCGCTGGCTAAGGTGGATATGGCATTTGCCAAACGGCAGTTACTGCTGCTCACACACGACTGGTATATGCATCCCAACGGTCAATTACCGGCCTACGAATGGGATTTCGGCGATGTAAATCCGCCGGTTCTGGCTATGGCAACCTGGAAGTTGTATAAAGAGGATATGGAAAGTACCGGGAAACCGGATACCTATTTCCTTGAGCGTATTTTCCATAAGCTAATGCTGTATTTTACCTGGTGGGTTAACCGTAAAGATGAGCAGGGTAATAATATTTTCGAAGGCGGCTTTCTTGGTCTGGATAATATCGGCGTTTTCGATAGGAATGCACAGTTGCCCAATGGGCAGCATTTGGAACAGGCCGATGGTACCAGTTGGATGGCCATGTTCTCGCTCAACCTGGTTCGCATAGCCGCCGAGCTGACCAACTATGATAAGTCTTATGCCGATATAGCCTCCAAATTCTTTGAACATTTTATCTATATCGTGGGGG
>JBQCEA010000662.1:0-10038 GCA_051960695.1 Mucilaginibacter sp.
GTCTTGTTTTCGTCGGTGCTGTAATAGGCAATGGCTGTGGAATTAGCCG
Source organism: Mucilaginibacter sp. (assembly GCA_051960695.1). GTDB lineage: Bacteria > Bacteroidota > Bacteroidia > Sphingobacteriales > Sphingobacteriaceae > Mucilaginibacter. The sequence goes on from JBQCEA010000662.1 coordinate 50, forward strand.
GACGAAATGAATCGTTGCAAACATTCAAAACGAATGAACTGATGCCCAGCGTTAAGAATGTACGCTGAAAACCAAGCAAAATAAACAGGATGCCGCCCAACAACAGCGCCATGATCTGCACATAATAAAAACCGTATTTATCAGTGATCCTGCCGCCAAAAAAAGCGCCCACAATTGAGCCAGCGCCAAACAACCCCATAATATAGCCGGCTTGCTGCAGGGTGAAATGCAGTTCTTTGGCACAATAGATCGTCATAAATGGGATAACCATGGTGCCGCTGCGGTTGATAAACATCACCAGACACAGGTACCAGCTGTTTCGAGAAAGGCCGCTATATGCTTTTTTGTATAATTGAATAGGAGAGGAAAGCATTTACCAAAAATAGCTAAAAGCCGGATGCTTAAGGCAGAAAGCTAAAAGTGGTTGAAAAGATGAGAGTATGTTTACAAAAGCCGTCCCGGCCAGGTGGTCCACATCTGGTCGGACTGATTTGAGTGTCACACTCAAAAATTAATATCGCTTAATGCCTGATCTGTTGCAGTGCCATCGATCTAAGCGCAACATTTTCAGGTAAAGGATTACAGGTAGTTGCGGTAAGCTCTTTGTTTGGTTTTTGGTTATCCAAATCGGAATTTGATTCCTCCGCCTCGCCGATCAAGGTGAGAAATATATCCAGTTTAGGATAAAGATGACGGCGTTTACATGCTGATCTTACTACCAAATTCTCAATTAATGAATCAGGTACCGGACCTAAACCGTTAAGCACCAGTGAGCTCACTGTATATATGAGCAAGTATTCTAAATGACCACTTATGACCAGATAAACAGCCGTCGCGATATAAAATAAGAATTTTACAACTAACAACGGAGAATACCAGCGCGGAAACAGGCTGGCACGCAACTCTTTGTCTAACGTTTGCAGCCTGATCATACGGTAGTACGCGAATAACAGAAATGAAAGGGCGTAATTACCCGCGAGAATGATTAAGATAATTAATGTCTGCATACTTAAATAGAACTAATAAGGCTTAGTTCACTGTTTTCTACGTAAATACCATGCTCCTATGTTTCACCCGATGGCATGTGTTGAAAAAAAGATGCTTTATCTCGTAAGAAAAATCCGTTTTACTTAGCTAATACTTCTACAACAGTTGACTTAGTGTTGATATCGATAATAATTTCGTCAAGCTGATGGGCTGATTGCTGTAAATATTGCAGCATTTTTTCGCGTTCGGATGTATCTTCGGCAACGTCGTTAATAAGCGGGATAAGCGCCGTGATCTTGGCCAGCGGCGCACGGACCAGGTGCGACTGCATCCAGGAAATTTCCTTTAACCTTTCGTTTTGCTCCTCGACGGCCTTAACGTAATTTACCCGTTCGGTTACATTATTTGCCAATACAACCCTGGCCTGTTTACCTTTATAGGTAATGGCCGTACTCTGCATATCGATATAAATGATCTGTCCGCTTTTGGTGCAATGCCTGTATATCTGTTGGTGATGAAACTGCTTTTCTTCTTTTCCCGGAAGAATGAGCCTTTCCGTGGCCCCTGTTTCATCTACCTGCCTGATATCGTGAATGCTCATTGAAAGAAATTCATCCCTGGAATAGCCATAATGTTTTATCGCAGCCTCATTAACATCCAAAAACATAGTGGTGTCTATATCATATACACACATTGGCTGGGGGCTCAACTGGAATAAGTCGCTGTATCGTTTCTCCGATTCGGTTAAGCGTAATTCAGATAATTTTCGCTCGGTAACATCCTTAAAGTAAACTGAAAGTCCGTTTGCGGAAGGATAAGCGCTGATCTCGTACCATCTTTCAAGTACCCGGGAATAATGTTCAAAATGTGCCGGCTGGTGCGTATCCATGGCATTGTGGTAATGCTGATAAGATTCTGACCCAACAGCATCCGCAAACAGTTCCCAAAAATTTTTATTCAGTACGGTGTATTTGGGTACACCAAGTTCTTTTTCGGCCGCGTTATTCCAATACATAATAGTCCAATTATGATCGACGGCAAAAAAGGCGTCGGTGATACTCTCCAGTATGGTATTGCGCTCTTCAAGCGCCTCTGCGATCTTAGCGCGTTCAACCGATAGCTGCGCTTCTTTTTCCAGCTCACCCATTTTGATGGTTTGCACGATCTGCCTTTCGTTGTTTTGGCGCAACTGGTAAGCCCACAGGCCGCAGATAAAAAATATGATAGCTGCAAGAACGATATGGATCATAAACGTTTGCAGACCGAAGTAAGTGAGTTGGGTAAAGTATACCTGCGAATAACCAATGTTCTGTAAATATCCCAATATCCCGTGATGAACAACCACAACTACGGTGATGGGTATTTGTAATTTCCATTTTTGGTAGGTGATAAGGAGGGCGCTGCCTACAAATGCAAAGAAATGCATTTCGAACAGACCGTGCATTTGATAAATAAACTGTGCCATGAAAATGCCGAGCACGGTACCTAACACATACTGATATAAGTCCGAATCGGGAAGGGCTATTTTTGCAGAATAATAGGCTAAGATAGAAATGCCGCCTACACCGATAGCGATAAGCCATGTGCCATAAAAGCCGGCCAAAGCAAGCCCGACCAGGAAATGGCAGGCAAGAAAATAATCCATCAGCCTATCCGACCGCTCCTTTACTTCCAGGTTAAACGCATGGGTCTGACTGACAATATTTGCCTGTTGTGTTTTCATTTAGTTTTTGCAATTAGGAAGGCTGCAGCCATATGACCGTAATGCCAGCTTGTCAAATATTAGCCTGGTATCATCATGCAATAATCCGTTAATGGCTATTTTCGCGTAATTGGTACGGGTATCGGTACAATAGCGGCTACGGTTATAGTTGCCGCGGTAGTATAGTTTATGGTTTTTATCGATGAGGACTGCTTGCGGAGTGGAATAAACGCCGCAGGCCTTAGCAATAGACTGGTCAAACAGTATAGGTATCTTTAAGCCCAATTTATCCTGTATCTCGCTTGCTGAATAGCGGTCATTGTTTATCACCACTACCGCAAAATTTACCCTGTTGCTGTATTGATCAACTATGAACTTAAAATTGGCAATGTTAAACCGCGAACAAGGGCAATCGGGATTGAAAAAATGCAGAAAAAGCGGTTTTTCAGGGTTGGTACCTTTGGGCCAGTCCAGTTTGATAGGTGTGCCACGGCCAACAGCCTTATATCCCGGTGGTATGGGGGTTGGTAAATGATACACCAATTCGTTATACCAGAACAGCGCGCCCACAGCCGACAATAATAATGTCAGCCAAATCATAACAAATGCTTTTTTCACTATTTGATTGTACGAGAGGATTAAAACAAATGTTGTACGTTATGCAAACGTTTGCATAAGTGGAGATAAACGCCATTCCGGCTGGATGTCCATAATGGCGTGAGGGAGCTTAACCGGACGGATGGTCTTTCTGAATAAGTTTTTAGATAAACGATTAAAGGAAACCTCTGGTTTAACCTTTGCCCATCCAGCCGGATTTATTTCCCCGTCTTCCCCGACCAAAGTGAGAAATATATCCAGCTTAGGATACAAATGACGGCGTTTACATGCTGATCTTACGACCAAAGTCTCAACCAATGAATAGGGCACCGGACCTAATCCGTTAAGAACCAAAGAGCTCATTGTATATGCGAACAGATATTCTAAATAACGAACGCTCGTGACCAGGTAAACCGCTGTTGTGATATAAAGTAAAATTTTTGTTACCAACAATAGATTATACCAATCCGGTAACAAACTGGACCGAAGCTCTTTATCTAACGTGAGCAACCTGATAGTACGGTAGTAACTGAATAAGAGAAATGAAAGGGAGTAATTACCCGCAAGAATGATTAAAATAATTAAGGTATGCATACTAAACAGAACTAACAAAAGTTAATTCGCTGTTTGTATGTAAATATCATGCCAACGTTTAGATGGGCGGCATTTGTTGAAAAAACGATCCTTTATTGACTTCAGGAAGTGGGTTCAACCTGCCCCGGCCAGGTGTCCACACCTGGCTGAACCGATTTGAGTGTCCATACTCAAGATTTACTTTGTAAAAAAATTGCAGCAGTATAAGTACGACGATGGACATCATCAATTTACAGAGCACGATATGAACGCACTCATTTCGGCGATTAATCTATAAATTTACTTATGAAAATTGCATTTTACACCGGCTTCCTATTCCTGATCACCAGTATTTGCATGGCACAAAGCAAGGCAGATAAATTATCGCTTGAACGTACCACCAAGGCGATCCGCGATGCCTTCGCCCGCGGCGACGTCGAAGCGATCGTCGCCTTGCACCATCCCGACGTTATCAAATATTTCGGTGGCAAAAACGTAGTAAAAGGCCGCGACGAACTGCGTAAGGGTCTTATCGCCACGTTTCGAAACGTCAAAATGGAATTCGCAGGAAACATCGTCGAAAGTACTGTTTTCAATGGCTCAACCGCAATCGAAACCAGCATCTTCACATTTAAAGTAATTCCCAAAAACGGCGGGAAAGCTACCTTTTCCAAAGGCCGTTCCATGGTTGTCTATGTCAAATATAAACCCAGTCCAACGGGCTGGGCCTCTATCAGAGAAATGGCCCAGGCAGCGCCCTGAAGGTATAACGAATTATAAAAAGAACACCGAATGCAGACAAGGCGCATAACAAGTCCGGTTTCGAGATTGGCAAGCACCCAAAAAAGTGCGCGATTTACGAACATTTTTCAAATCCAATAAATTATTTGTACCACTTTAATTAGCAACGTACGTTCCTGGTAAACCTCCGCCCGTTTAAGTTATTTTATTTTTTTACCTGGAGGCATTGCATGGCCGGCCTGGTAAAGGATGATGGTAGTTGTCTTGCCGGAGCTATCAGCTACAAACTCTACCTGCCCGTCCACGACCCGCGAGAAGAAAAAGTTTTCCTTTTCGGGGTAGATCCGTGATTTCGGCTGACCGGCAGGCTGCAGCCATAGACCGCCGTCCTCCAGCGTAATATCTATAGTCATTCCCATCCCCAGTTCATAAGTGCCGGTATATTTTTGTAGGGTAGCCTCAGTTAGTTGTATTTCCTGGTGAAAAACAGGCAAATGGTAAGGCTGGCGGTATAACGCAGCTAAAAGATTGTTGGTAAGCGGCCCGCGCATTTCTTCATCCTCAATATTATTCAGCAGGATGACACAGATGTCATCTTCAGTCACCCGGGCAACATTGCTTTTAAATCCCCAGGTATCGCCACTGTGCGACACGACCCGTTTGCCGTAAAGCGAATCCACGAACCAGCCAAGGCCATAATGGTTTCTAAATGGCTTATATGCCTGATCCATTAAGGCTTTGCGCACGATCCGGTAGCTTTGCAGGGCGCGGTGCCATTTGTACAGGTCGCTCACGGTAGAGTAGATCGACCCGGCCGAGTAGGAAGTAGCCGAGTCGATCAGGGTGGCCTCTTCAGTTTTGCCGTTTTCCGGCCAGGTCCAGTAACCGGTGGCTTTATCTTTGTTTTTCAGGTGCGTAAAGTCAAAGCCGCTGTGCGTCATATGCAAAGGCGTGAAGATGTAGTGGCGCACGGCCTGGTAGTAAGTCATGCCGCTGACTTTCTCAATAATCTCACCTAAAAGCTGGTAGCCCTGATTACTGTATTTCCAGTCGGTTCCAGGCGCAAAATCCGCCTTACCATAAGTAATAAGTGCTTCGCTCAGCTTCCAGTTTTTGTGCGTAGCGGAGAAGACGGAATCCTGCCCGGGATCAGGGATACCACCGGTATGCGTCAGCAGGTTGTAGATGGTAATGTTTCCGCCGTTCGGATAAGCCGGGAAGTATTTGCTCAACGGGTCGCGTAGCGATAACTTATGCGCGTCAGCCAGTTTGAGCACTACTATCGCGGTGAAAGGTTTAGTCGCTGATGCGATCATGAAAACGGTTTGGGCGTCATTGAGCGATCCGGACTTGAAATCTTTATAGCCATAGCCTTTTTCGAGCAGGATATGACCGCCTTTCGCCACCAGCACGCTGCCGTTAAAATGGTGCATTTTCTGGTAAGCGATCATCACAGAATCGAGTTCTGCGGGTAAATTCTGGGCAAAAGAAAACCCCGCCAGCCCAAGGGCCAGCATTAACGTCATAATTTTTTTCATTTTTTTGCTATTTGTTGTTTAAGAATCTTTCGATATCCGGATAATAGGCCTCTCCGGCAGGCAGTTCGGTCGGTCCCAGCCAGACCGTGTGTTTGTCAATTTTGGTGATCTTGTTCTTCGCTGCCAGGTAAGAACGGTGAATGCGGATAAAAGCGCCCATGGGCAGTAATTCTGCCGCGTCCTGCATGGTCAGGCGCGAAATAACCTTGCCCTCAGACAACACGAACCGGACATAATTGCCGACGCTTTCTACATAACGGATGTCATTGAGATCGATCCGCACCTGTTCATAGCCGCTCTTGATAAAGACCGTAGTGCTAGCCGGACTTGCCGGCGATAGTTGGTGTTTGAGCGCGTGGAGCTCCGCCGCCTTATTGCAGGCTTTTAAAAACCGCGGCAGCGAAAAGGGCTTTAGCAGGTAATCGATCGCATTCAGTTCAAAGCTTTGTACAGCATGCTCGCTATAAGCGGTGGTAAAAATGACCATCGGCGGGTTGCTTATTGACCGGAGAAAATCGATGCCAGTAATATCGGGCATTTTAATATCCAATAACATCAGGTCAGCTTTTTCCTGCTGGAGGAAAGTGATCGCATCCATGGCTCGGGCAAAGCAAGCGGCCAGGTTGATGAAAGGCACTTGTTGGGCCAGGTTTTTGATCACCTCCAATGCAAGCGGTTCGTCGTCTATAGCTATCGCGGTCAGCATCTCAGCGGGTTTGGATGGTTAAAGTTACGACAAATTCGTTCCCCGTCACCCCGTAAAAAAACTCATGTTGACCGGGGTATTGGTGCAGCAGGCGCTCCTTTACATTTTCCAGACCGATTCCCGACTTGTCTTTTTCCGGATCGTTAGCCAGCGCCGGATGGATGCTGTTGCGTACCTCGAAGTGGATCGCATTGGTGGTGCAATCCAGCCTTATCTTTATCCAGGAAGGTTCCCGCAAACTGATGCCGTGCTTAAAAGCGTTTTCTACCGAAGGAATAAGCAGCATGGGCGCGATCTGCTGACTACATTGCTGTCCGGCAAGATTATCCTCGATCAGAATGCCTTGCAATTGCTGTGTACGCAGCTTTTGCAAGGCAATATAGTTGCCCAGGTAGTCCAGTTCGCGGCTCATCGGTATCAGATCGCGTTGGTTGTCGTTAAGCATAAAGCGCATCATATCTCCCAGTTGCTGGACGCCGGTCGCCGTCGCCGATGCCTTTTCCATCAGCGCGGTGGCATATAGCGTATTCAGCGCATTGAACAAAAAGTGCGGGTTGATCTGTGAGCGGAGCGACTGCAGGTCGGCCCTGGAGCGTGTAAGCAGGCGTAGTACAGTTTCCCTAAGTAGTGCATACAACAAAAAAAGCATGGCCATCGTCAACGATACATCCATGCCGCCAAAGAAATTCAGGAATGGCTGCGGGTGAAAGCCGAATGTCAGCGGAAAACCTGCAAAATCGCTAAAACCGGGCGCGAAGTAAAACGACGCAAAATTGATGACCGGGCCCAGCAAATAACTTAACAATAGCAACTGTAAAGCTGCCAACAAAACCAATCCCAAAGCCTGGGCTGCCTTTTGCCGCCTGAATATTTTCAGTATCAGTGGTACGACGAGCCTGTTCAGCCAGACATAGGCGAGATAGATGAGGAGTATATTCGAGACTGTCAGCAGCGTATAGGCAAAGCGGTGGCCGCTTATATCTGCCGAAGACATGATCCGGCTGACACCGATGATGGCCGCCAGCATCCCGATGGATCCTGCCAGTATATATTCGAGTGTTCGCCAATTGAGTTGTAACTGTTTCATGGTGACAAGATTACGGCGTCTTTCGGTTCATTTTTAAAAAATGTGACTAATGCCGAAAAAAAGTGACGAAGCGGCTTAAAGTAAATGATTGATGGTAAGCGCCAGCTTTCAGATATGTTAACACCGTCTTATGTTTGGTACCAAGTGATATTCGTCTGTGCAAGACTATGGCTTTCGCAGCCAGTTTATGACAATATAAATTTGTATGCTAATTTCAAAAAAGGCACCGCCTTTACCAAATACCCAATTGTGATGCTTGTGTTTACAGATAACGTCAGGTCTTGCCGCGATTCTTTGCCGTTCGCGCCGGGGCCGGGTCTTCCAACAGGGACCTGGCGGTGCAAATCAAAAATTATAAATTGCAACCAATTAGTTACCATGTCAAAAATACAAACGGCTGATTAACAGATGTTCATGTGTGTTCACGGTGTTCACACGATAAGCGTGAACACACAAGTACCTGATCGACACGAATATACGCTCAACTTTTCGGCATAAAAAAAAGCGGATAACCAGTGGCTATCCGCTTCCGTGCGCCCACCTGGGCTACACTTATATCTCTATTTCGTACTGATTATCAACCGCTTGCGAGATGCACAAAAGGCCTGGTGGCCGTTTTGGGGTTTCACCTCTCTGACTTTTCAAAAATACCTAAAAATCAGCAATTTACAAAGGGGAAAAAATCATGGTTCCAGGTTCGAGCCCAACTAGGCGCACGGATAAAAAGCACTTACGATTAAAATCTAAGTGCTTTTTCTTTTGGTACAAAAATTTTTGGTTTTATTGATTCTAATTGATTCAGCCATTAAGCCTGTGTATCAGTTTCAACGGCAAGTTCAATGACGTGATGAACCAAAAACGCATCAATTAGAGAGAGTGCATAGTCACGGTCTATAGGCAGCATATCTGGTTTCAGTAGAAGTTCGTCAATGTATTTTTCCGGATTCCACAATTCACGAACTAAATTGGGGTGTTGAGGTTCAAGTTTATCTAACACATACTCAAAAACTGAGTTGGCGGTTTCAATAAACTTTTTTCTATTAGCTCCAGCTAACGGTAGTGAAACAATTTTAATGATCGCCTTCTTTTTGGCCGGTTTTCTTGTCGGGCCTTCCTTGGAAACCGGTTTAATTTTTGGAAGCCGGTAATCCAAACGAAAACTATAGTGCCCATCTACTTCCGCAAATACTGTTTTGAAAATCTCCAATTTCATGTCGTCCTCAAATTCCATTTGATTTTCTTGCTCAGTTCTTGCGAGATAATCCTGCCATTCTTCAATACAGATTTTGTGCATGTTGTCGAACAGTAATTTTGACAATTCCACAGCGTCATCGGAAGCACTTAGTAATCGGTCCATTTCCCGAAGCCCACCAAATTGGCAATGATGTGCTGCGCGTTCATTAAGGTGAAATTGTCCTGGTCAATATCGAAGCTAATCAATATTGCATCCACGTCGAAGAACATCGGCGCATAATCATAATAGGTTTCGCCTTCAACGGGGTCAGAATAAGGTGTTTTTGTTTTAAAATCTTTGTGAAGATTTTTTGCCTGGAGTTTTAAGTAGTCAATAGGTTTCATAATACATTCCTGTTGCACCCGCTTATTATCCTGAAAATTTGCGTTCGTATTCTTGTTCGGATAATAAGCAGATAGGTTTGCATTATTAAACTATTGGCCGATAAAATCTTTGCACGAACGGGCATGCTTGCCAAAAAGCACGTACAAGTATAACCCTAAAATTTGTCTAAACAAAATTTATAAAACGGTGATTAGATTGCCGGTGATTATTGTTCCCGTTTCCGGTAGACTGTCATAAGATTAAAAAGAAGACGGGTTGCCTTTTGTAAATGCACAAAGTCGATCAAGTCGATTCTATCCTGCGGAGTATGGTGTTCGTCAAACCCACCGGAACCCAATAAAACCGAAGGGATGTGATTATTCATGAAGCTGTAGGTGTCGGTATTGCTCAATATGTCTTTTACTGAATCAGTAACCGAAAATTGCAGATCCTGTAACGGGAAATTGTTTCCGGCTTTGTAAAATGCGGACCTAAAGGTA